>NZ_JBBEUD010000016.1:0-133219 GCF_037402475.1 Caulobacter sp. CCG-8 | reverse complement strand
GGGGGGGGGGGGGGGGGGGCGGGGGGGGGGGGGGGGCGGGGGGGGGGGGGGGGGGGGGGGGGGCTCCGGGGGGGGGGGGGGGGGGGGGGGGGGGGGGGGGGGGGGCGCGGCCGCCCCCCCCCCCCCCCCGCCGCCGACGAAGGCGTAGCCGACGCTCACCTGGGTGGCGATCAGGCGGACGCCTTCGCGCCCGTCGTCAAGGATCCGGCGGAGCCTGGCCATGTGGAACCGAAGCGCGGAGTCCTCGACGATCGCGTCGGGCCAGACCCGCTGGAGCAGCTCCCGTTTGGGCACCACGCGACCGCGTTGTTCGACCAGCGCCAGCAGCAGGTCGAACGTGCGCCCGCCGATCTCGACGGGCGCGCCGTCCCGGGTGAGCAGACGTTTTGCGGGATCGACGGCGAAGTGGTCGAAGCACAGCTGATCCAGCTCCCGACCCTGGTCCCCTGGCGGGGCACGGAAGGGACGGACGTCCGCCCGCAAGGCGCCGGCCGCCCCATTCACGAGCGATCGTCCGCTGTCGGACGGCGCCGGAAGCGTCGGGCCGCCACGGCGCGCGGGCCGTGCTTGCGGTCGAGCGTGAGCGTGGCATAAGCCTGCGCTTCGGTTGGCGGGCGCGAGGCGCGGATGGTGACGGTGGTGGCTTGGCGCATTCGTTCGCTCTCCGCGATCGGCACCAGGAACGCAGCCTTCGTCCAATCCCGTACGGCGCGGCGGAAACTTTCTTGAAGCGCTCCGGTCTTGGGTTGCGCCGGCGACGGGCGGCGGGCGTCCTGGCTCTTGTCCTGGCGATGGGTCAGGCGAGCGCGAGCCATGCCGCCGACGCCATCGCGCTGGACATGCCGGCGCAGTCGCTTTCCCTCACGCTGAAGCGGGTGGCGCGCGCCGGGTCGGCGGAGCTGGCCTTCGACCGCGCCGTGACCGACAAGCTCCGCGCGCCCGGGCTGAAGGGCCGATACACGGTCGACCAGGCGCTGGCGGCCGCCCTGGCTTCGACGGGCCTGGGCGTCCAGCGGACCAGCGACGGCGCCTATGTGATCAAGCCGATGGCGGGTCCGCCGCCGGCCCGGCCGCCGGTGGACGCCGGCGACGGGGCGGTGTCCGAGATCCTGGTCCTGGGCCGGCGCAACCTGAATACGGGCATCCGCCGCACCCGCGACGACATCCAGCCCTACGACGTGGCGTTGGAGGAGGCGATCCGCCGCGCGGGCGACCTGGACGTCGAGGGCTTCATCCGCCGGACCATGCCGGCCGACGCCCAGGCCGGCGCGCTGACCCAGTCGCCGGCCGCCAATTCCGCCTCGGCCCGGTCGCGGATCGACCTGCTGGGCCTGGGCGGCGGCCAGACCCTGGTGCTGGTCGACGGCCGCCGCCTGCCCAGCGCGCCCGAAGCCGTGGGCGCCAGCGCCGGTTTCATCCAGGCCGACGTCAACGGGATCCCGCTGGCCGCCGTCGAGCGCATCGAGGTGCTGACCGCCGCGGCCGGCGCCCTCTACGGCCCTGGGGCGACCGGGGGCGTGGTCAACATCGTCCTCAAGCGCGATTACCAGGGCGCCGAGGTGAAACTGGCCCAGGGAGGCACCGAACACGGCGGGGGGCTGGCCTCCCGTCTGGACGCGGCGATCGGCCGGACCTCCAGCGACGGCCGGGGCGGGCTGTCGGTGCGGATCGCCCTGGGCCGGGACCAGGGGCTGGACGTGGGCGAGCGGCTGTTCGGCGAGCGGGCCCTGACCTCGAACGGCGCGGACTTCATCAAGGGCGGCGTGCCCAAGGCCTATGTGCCGGTGGGACTGGGCGTCAACGTGGTCAGCAGCGGCGGCCAACTCACCCTGAAGCCGGCCTATGGCGGCCAGGCGCTGGGATCGACCTTCACCACCTTCTCGACCGCCGGCTTCACCGCCGCCGAGGCCGTCGCCAACGCGGGCCGGCTCGACCTGGACCTTCCCGATGACGCCTTCGGCGAGAAGCAGAGCCTGATGACCGAAACCTACCGGCGGTCGCTGGTGGTCAGCGGGCGCCAGGAAGCCGGGATCTTCGAGGGTTTCTTCGACTACCTGTTCCTCGACAATCGTGGCCGCGCGACGGTCCCGGCCGGCGACACGGTGCTGACGATGTCGGCCAGCTCGCCGCTCAATCCGTTCGAGCAGTCGGTCTATGTGTCGCGATCCGTCCCGTGGGAGGGGATCGTCCGCAACCGCAGCGCCACCCAGAAGCTCGACGCGGGGCTCATCGCGCGTCTGCCGCGCGGCTGGATGGCCGAGGCGGACGCCGGCTGGAGCCGGTCGCAGGTGCGGGTCGCCAACGACGCCCGGGGCGCCACCGTCTATGCCGGAACGTCCACCGCGGTCAGTTCGGGCTTGGTCGGGCCGAGCCTGTCGCCGTTCGACCCCGAGGACCTGTTCCTGGAGACCTATAGCGCCTATCGACTGGCGGGCGGCTCGCTGCTGAAGCTCAGCGACACGCTGGAGGATCTCAACCTGCGCGCCTCGGGGCCGCTGTGGCGCCTGCCGGGCGGTCCCTTGACCATGACGCTGTCGGCCGAGGCCGCGCGCGAGCGGGCGCCGGGCGGTCAAAGCTTCAGCTACGATCGCAACACCGGCCTGCCAAAGACCGTCCAGGGCAACCGGCTGGGCCTGACGACGCGGTCGGCCGCCGCCGAATGGCGCGCGCCCCTGACGACGAGCGACGCCTGGGGGCCCTTCAAGGACCTGGAACTGCAAGCCGCCCTGCGCGCGGACGACTACCGGATGACCGCGCCCCGCTCGGACCTGACTCTCGACTCGGGCGGGATCGCCACCTTGAGCCAGGTGGCCATCGAGAACCTGGTCGTGGCCAAGATGGTGGGCGTGAAGACCTTCGTGACCGACGGCGTCATGCTGCGCGCCAGCTACAGCGAAGGCCATCTGCCGCCGCGCTCGGACCAGGTCCAGCCGACGGTCCTGTCGTTGAACGGGACCGGCTATCCCAAGCTGGACCCCAAGCGCGATGGCCAGCCGCTGGCCGTGACCGCGCCGATGCAGCTGGTCCAGGCCGGCTCGCCCGATCTCGACCCGGAGCTGGCCCGCACCTTCAGCCTGGGCGTGGTGATCAAGCCGCGATGGCTGGACGGGGCGCGGCTGTCGATCGACTACCAGCGCACCGAGAAGACGCGGGAGATCACTGAAGTCGACGCCGACTCCATCGGCTACATCCTGGCGCACGAGGCGCTGTATCCGTCCCGGGTGGTGCGCGCGCCCCTGACCGACGCCGATCGGGCCAAGGGCTACACGGTCGGCGCCGTCACCTATCTGGACGCCACCATGATGAACGTCGGCCGCTCGATCGCCGAGACGGTGGACGTCAGCGGCGAGTACCGCCGCCGGCTCGCGGGCGGCGAGGCCAGCGCCTATCTGCGCGGCGTCTGGCAGCCCAGCTATCGTCGCCAGGTGCATCTCGACGGTCCCTGGACCGAGACCGCCGGCTACAGCGACGGCCCCCTGCGTGTCCGGGCCTTCGCCGGCGGGCAATGGACGGGCGAGGCCCTGACCGTGGGCCTCAACGCCCGGTACTACGCCAGCTACGCGGTGGCCGATTCCGGCCTCCAGCCCCTCTACATCACCCAGTACCTGGCGCGGCTGAAGGGCGGGCGAATCCCGTCCCAGGTCTATCTGGACGCCTTCGCGGCCTGGTCGGTCGGCGAGAAGACCGAGGTCCAGCTGACCGTCCGCAACCTGGCCGACGCGACCCCGCCCTTCGCCTTCACCGCGGCCATGGGTTACAGCCCCTATGGCGACGCCGACGGCCGGGCCTTCGAGATCAGCCTGACGCGCCGGTTCTGACGACTACGGGGCCGGGCGGATCTCCAGCGTCTCGCCCACCCGGACCGCGCGGACCGGCAACAGCATCGACACGGTGCGCAGGAACCGCTCGGGCTCGCCCAGCTTGAACCGGCCGCTGACCTTCAGCGCCCCGACGCTGGGATCGGCGATCACCATCTTGCGACCGCCGTGGCGGTTCATCTCGGCGACCGCGTCGGACAGCGGGGTGTCGGAGAACTCGACGAAGCCGTCGCGCCAGGCCAGGACCGCGTTCACGTCCACCGTCTGCAGCTGGGCGGGGCGGCCGTCGCGCAGCATCAGGCGCTCGCCCGGCTTCAGCTCGTGCTCGGGCGGGCCGCCGTGCGCGCCGACCGCGACGCTGCCCTGCGCCAGGGTCACAGACATCATGCCGGGCATGACCCGCACGCCGAACGCGGTGCCGCGATCGACGATGGTCTGGTCGCGCGCGTCGACCGCGAAGGGGCGCGTCGTGTCGCGCGCCACCTGGATATAGACTTGGCCGCTCTCCACCCGCAGGCGGCGGACCTTATCGTCGAAGGCGACGTCGACGCGGGTGGCGCTGTCCATGTCCAGCCGGGTGCCGTCCGCCAGGGTGACGGCGCGCCGTTCCCCCGCCAGGGTGGCCAGCTGGGTCGTCGGCGTCGAGGTCGCGACCTGGGCGCCGGAAGGCCCGCGCCCCGGCCAGTAGCGCCAGCCGACGCCCGCGCCCAGCAGCACCGCCACGACGACGCAGGCGGCGGCCAGCGCCTTGGGCCATACGGGGGGACGGGCGGCCAGGGCGCTGGCGCGCAGGGCCTCGGCCAGGGGATCGTCGCGCAGGTCGTCGGCCGCGCGGGCCCAAAGGGCCTGGGCGCGCGCCCAGGCCGCCGCATGGGCCTCGGACTCGGCCAGCCAAGCCAGGAAGGCCGGATCGGCGGCGGTCGCCGGATCGGCGTCGTGGCGCGCCAGCCAGAAGGCGGCGGCGTCCTTCGGCGTCATTCCTGAAGGGAGCGTCGGGCGGCTAGGCGTCATGGTTTTCCTCTCCGAGCGAGAGAAGATGCTTGGCGGCCCGCTGCATGTGCTTTTCGACCGCGCTCAGCGACAGTCCCAGGCGGCGGGCGATCTCGGGATGGCTCAGGCCTTCCAGGCGGCGCAGGACGAAGATCGTCCGCGTCCGCTCGGGCAGGGCCATGATCGCGCGGGTGGTCGAGCGCAGGGCCTCGCGGGCCAGGACGGTCTGTTCGGGCGAGACGTCGGCCTGGCTATGGAGGTCGGGTTCGAACGACACGTGGGCGGCGCTCATGCGCACGCGGCGGCGTCGGAGCCGATCCTTCAGGACGCTGGCGGCGGTCGCGAAGACATAGCCCTCGAACCGGTCCAGGTCCTGGCTGTCGCCGCGCCGGACGATGCGCAGGAACACCTCCTGCACCAGGTCGTCGACTTCGTTGGCGTCCGGCAGGCGGCGCTGGAAATAGCGGGTCAGCGCGCCCCTCAGCGCGCGGGAGCGGGCGGCCAGGTCCGTCTCGCCGTCCTTGCCAGAGGTGTCGTCCCATCCCGCGCGCATGCGGGCGGCATCATGGAGCAATTCGGTCCAGGCCGTCCATCGCGGAGCCCGCTTCACGACGCCGGGCCGGGATCGTCGAAGTCGGTCGAGGCGCTGAGCGGTCCCCAGCGCTCCAGTTCGGCCAGACGGCGCTGGTCGGCGGCGTTGATCGCGGCGACGGCGTCGCTGCCCAGCGGCAGGCGCAGCGGCGGCTCGTCCATGGCGGCGACGGCCAGTAGGACCTGGGCGGCGCGCTTGGGATCGCCCGGCTGCCGGCCGTCGTACTGGGCCTGCCGCCGCGCGGCCGCGCCGACCACGGCGTCGTACTCCGGACGTCCGGCGTTCAAGGTCGTGGAGGCGCCCGCGAAGTCGGTGCGGAAGCCGCCGGGTTCGACGATGGTGACCTTGACCCCGACCAGGGCCATCTCCTGGGCCAGCACCTCGGAGAAGCCCTCGACCGCCCACTTGGCGGCCGAATAGGCCGCGCGGCCCGGCGCGCCCAGGCGTCCGCCCACCGAGGAGAGCTGGATGAAGTGTCCCGAACGCTGCTCGCGCATCACGGGGATGGCGGCCTTGGTCACGATGATCGCGCCGAACAGGTTGGCGTCGATCTGTTTGCGGAAGTCCTCCAGCGCGGTGTCCTCCACCGAGCCGATGTCGCCGTAGCCGGCGTTGTTGACCACCACGTCCAGGCCGCCGAAGGTCTCGACCGCCAGGGCCACGGCGCGTGCCGCGGCTTGCGGGTCGGTGACGTCGAGCGTGGCCGTGCGCACCGCGTCGCCATACTGGTCGACCAGGTCCGCCAGGGCGCGGGGATCGCGGGCGGTGGCGACGACGCGGAGGCCAGCGGCCAGGGCGGCCTCGGCCAGGGCCCGGCCCAGGCCGCGCGAGGAACCGGTGATGAGCCATCTCTGAGACATGTCTTCTCCTCCAGGACGTCGGTGGTTCCGGCGCGACCCGGCGCGCGGGATCGGTCAGTTCGTGGCGGCGGTCTCGATCAGCTTGGAGACCTCGTGGGGGTGCGAGATCATCACCACGTGCGAGGCGCCGGGGATGGCGACCACCTGCTTGGCGTGGGCGCGCTCCGCCATCCACTTCATGGCGGCGGGCGGGATGTTGCGGTCGGCTTCGCCATAGACCCACCAGGACGGCAGGGTCTTCCAGGCGGTGGCGACGGACTTCTCGGCCCCGGCCGCGTCGGTCAGCGGGCGCTGGGCCACGGCCATCAGCCGGGCCTGCGCCAGCGGCACGTCGGCGGCGAACTGGGCGGGGAACTTGTCCTGCTGGATGTAGAGGTCATGCGCGCCGCCGGGCAGGTCGACGGGCTTGTCCAGGGTGGGCGGCAGGGTGCTGCCCGGGAACTTGCCGGTCAGGTCGAAGATGCTCTCGCCGACCTCGGGCGCGAAGGCGGCGACATAGACCAGCGCCTTGACGTTCGAGGCCCCGTCGGCGGCGGCCGAGATCACCGTGCCGCCGTACGAGTGGCCGACCAGGATGACCGGGCCGGGAATGGAATTGATCACCGTGCGGACGGCGGCGGCGTCGCTGGCCACGCCGCGCAGCGGGTTGGCGGCGGCCACCACGTGATAGCCGTCGCGGGTCAGGTCGGCGACCACGCCGTTCCAGCTGCTGCTGTCGGCGAAAGCGCCGTGCACCAGCACGACGGTCGGCTTGGCCGGGGTCTGGGCCTGGGCGGCGGCCAGGCCGGTCAGGCTGAAGGCCAGGGCCAGGGCGAGGGTCTTCTTGGTCATCGGAGGATCTCCATGCGGTGATGTGTGGGGCGGCCAGGATGGCCCTGGGAGCGCCGGGGTCTTGAAAGAAACAGCGGCTAGCCGAAGGTGAAGACGTAGGCGCGAAGGCCCGGGTCGAGGGCCTGGAGCTCGAAGGTGCGGTCGGCGACCGACCGGGCCTGGCGGACCAGCTGGTACATGCGCGGCCGGTCGACCAGGCCCATGCCGTCGGCGCCGACGTCCCAGCCGTGGTCCTGGCCCGGCGCCTGGCCGTCCAGCCGCACCTGGATGCGGACGGGCCGGCTGGCCATGGCCGGGGCCAGCACCATGTGCAGGTCGCGGGCGTGGAAGCGGTGAGCGACGGCGGCCGCGGGCGCGGCGCTGGTGGCGAACTCCTCGCCGGCCTGCCAGTCGCCCGACAGGCTCCAGCGGTTCAGCGGCAGGTCGCGCGGCGGGTGGTAGCGCTGCTCGACGTCGCGCCTCAGGCCGCCGGGATAGACGAAGTCGGCGGCCTGGGCGTAGCCGACATAGGTCTCGCCCGATTCCAGGTCGCGGAAGTCGGGCGCCGCCTGTGGGCCGACGCCGACCACCTCCGACAGCGCCTCGGGCGCGCCCGGGCTGGGCCCCTGGGAGAGCAGCTTCTGGATCAGGCGCTCGATCTGGTCGTAGCGACCCTCGCCGTCGACATGACCGCGCAGGCGGCCGTCGGCGCCGATCACGTAGAAGGCCGGCCAGGCGTTGTTGTCGAACGCCCGCCAGATCCGCCGCCCGCTGTCGACGACGACGGGGAAGGTCACGTCCAGGTCCTTCAGCGCCTGGCGGATGTTGGGCAGCTCGGTCTCGAAGGCGAACTCGGGCGTGTGGACGCCGATCACCGTCAGGCCGCGGGCGCCGTACCGCTGCTGCCAGGCCCGCAGATAGGGCAGGACCCGCAGGCTGTTGATGCAGGAATAGGTCCAGAAGCAGACCACCACCACCCGCCCATCCAGGCCGCCGGCGTCGAGGGGCGGACCGTTCAGCCAGGGCCCCGACAGGTTCAGGGCGCTCAGGGCCGGGCCGCCGTCGAGCGCGCGGGCCAGGGCGCCGCGCACCGGCGGCAGGGCCAGCACGCCGCCCAGCGACAGCGGGACCAGTCCCGCCGCCGCGCCCTTCAGCCAGACCCGGCGGGACGGCCGGTCAGACGAGGTTGAACGCGACATCGATGTTGCCTTCCAGGGCCTTGGAGTAGGGGCAGGTCCGGTGGGCCGCCTCGACCAGCCGTTGCGCGACCTCGGCGTCCAAGCCCGGTGTCGAGATGTTCAGGCGGGCGGCCAGGAAGTAGCCGGTCCCATCGGTGTTCAGGTCGATCTCGGCGTCGATGGCCACGCCGTCCAGGGTCACGCCCTGCTGGCGAGCGGCGATCGCCATCGCGCCCTGGAAGCAGGCCGACCAGCCGGCCGCCAGCAGCTGCTCGGGATTGGTCCCGGCGCCGGGACCGCCGGGCGTCGACAGCTTGATGTCCAGCCGGCCGTCGTCGCTGCGCGCGGCGCCGTCGCGGCCGCCGGCGACGTGGACCTTGGCGGTGTAGAGGGTCTGGGTCATGGGAATCTCGTTCTCTGGAAAATGGATCAGCGGAGGGGGCGGAAGGCGGCGCGGACCTCTTCGGCGAAGACCCGGGGCTGCTCCCAGGCGGCGAAGTGGCCGCCGTTGGAGGCCTCGCTGAAGTAGAAGAGGTCGGTGTAGCAGCGCTGGGCCCAGGTCTTGGGCGCGCGGAAGATTTCGCCGGGGAAGACGGTGACGGCGACCGGCAGGTCGATGACGCCGCGGGCGTTGAAGTTGTTGGAGTGGTCTTCCCAGTAGATCCGCGCCGCCGAGGCGCCGGTCGCCGTCAGCCAGTACAGCGAGAAGTCGTCGAGGATCTCGTCGCGGGTCAGCACCTTCAGCGGATCGCCGCCGCTGTAGGTCCACTGCGAGATTTTCTCGTACATCCAGGCGGCCATGCCGACGGGCGAGTCGACCAGGGAGTAGCCGATGGTCTGGGGACGGGTGTTCATCATCGCGGCGTAGGCCGAGTTGTCGCGATAGAAGGCCTCCAGCTGGTCGAAGGCGCCGCGCTCCTTGGCCGACAGCGTGGCGGGCGCGGGGTCGCCGGCGGCCAGGATGTGGGCGATCTCGGCCGGGACCACGGCGGGCATGTTCAGGTGGATGCCGATCAGGCCCCGCACCTTCTGCAGCGCCATCCGCTGGGAGATCACCGAACCGCAGTCGCCGCCCTGCGAGACGTAGCGCTCGTAACCCAGGCGCAGCATCAACTGCGACCAGGCGCGGCCGATGTGGTCCGAGCCCCAGCCGGGGACGGTCGGCTTGGCCGAGAACCCGAAGCCCGGGATGGACGGGATCACCAGGTGGAACGCGTCCTTCGCCTCGCCGCCGTGGGCGGTGGGATTGGTCAGCGGATCGATGACCTTCAGGAACTCCAGGATCGAGCCCGGCCAGCCGTGCGTCAGGATCATCGGTATGGCGTTGTCGTGGCGCGAGCGGACGTGGATGAACTGGATGTCCAGACCGTCAATCTCGGTGACGAACATCGGCAGGGCGTTCAGCCGGGCCTCGACCTTGCGCCAGTCATAGGCGCCGGCCCAGTAGGCCATCAGCGGTTCCAGGGTCCGGCGGCGCACGCCCTGGGTGTCGTCGGACACCGGCTCTGCGTCGGCCCAGCGGGTGGCGGCGATGCGGCGCCTCATGGCGACGATGTCGGCCTGGGGGATGGCGACCTTGAACGGTCGGACGGCGGGCGAGGTTGCCTTGGCCAAGGCAGGCGCGAGGGCCGCCGCGCCGGCCACGGCGAGGCCGCCGACCACCGCGCGGCGGGTGGCCGGCAAGAACGGGTTGTTCACTGGAAACTCCGTGGAGCTTGGGGAGGAGGGGAGGCCCGAGCGCCCTAGGGCGCGTAGCGGGTGAAGACGTAGTCGCGGTCCTTCACGCGGGCGGCGTGGCACGAGAAGCAGGTCTCGTGCTGGGCTTGGTCCACCGGCTTGCCGTCGATGAAGCGGCCGAAACCCCAGCCGCCCGTCGAGGCGTAGCGCCTGGAGTCCTTGACCATCACCTGGACCGTGGTCGCCGCGCCGGGGACCGAGGCGGGAGGGAAGTCGGGCGAGGCCGTATGCTTCCAGGCCAGCTTGACCAGCACCGTCCCGTCGGGGAACGGGCGCGTCTTGCCGGTCCGGTAGGCCTTCAGCGCCTTGCCGTTGCCGACCGTGGCGCGCAGTTCGTCCAGCGGCGCGGCTTCCTGGGCGGGAGCGACCAGGGTCCAGTCGCGGTAACCGGACGGGATCCGCACCCCGTAGATCGGCGAGGCCTCGGAGGCCGGCCTGGTCCACGCCCAGGCCGAGGCGTCGGCCCAGCAGAGACCGGCGACGGTGACCGCGGCGCCGCCGGCGAGAACGATCAGCAAGGGCGACTTCATCGGTCCGCTCCCTAGAGCTTGGTGACGTCGAGCACGGCCTGGGCGAAGGCGGCGGGCGCCTCCTGCGGCAGGTTGTGGCCGATCCCGCCCGTGATCAGGCGGTGGGCGTAGGGGCCCTTGAACTTGCCCGCATAGGCGGCCGGCTGCGGATGAGGGGCGCCGTTGGCGTCGCCTTCCATCGTGATGGCGGGGATGGTGATCGGCGGGCCGGCGGCCAGCTTGGCCTCCAGGTCGTCGAACTGGGCCTCGCCCTGGGCCAGGCCCAGCCGCCAGCGGTAGTTGTGGATCACGATGTCGACGTGGTCGGGATTGACGAACGACTTGGCCGTGCGGGCGAAGGCGGCGTCGTCGAACGTCCACTTCGGCGAGGCCAGGGTCCAGATCAGCCGGTTGAACGCCTCGGTGTTGGCCGCGTAGCCGGCCCGGCCGCGCTCGGTGGCGAAGTAGAACTGGTACCACCACTGGAGTTCCGCCGCGGGCGGCAGCGGGGCGGCGTTGGCCTTCTGGCTGCCGATCAGATAGCCGCTGACCGAGACCAGCGCCTTGCACCGCTCGGGCCAGAGGGCGGCCATGATGTCGACGGTCCGCGCGCCCCAGTCGAAGCCGGCGACGACGGCCTGCTTGATCCCCAGGGCGTCGAGCAGGGCGATCCCGTCCATGGCCAGGGCGGCCTGCTGGCCGTTGCGCGGCGTGTCGGCCGAACGGAAGCGGGTGGTCCCGTGGCCGCGCAGGTGCGGGACGATCACCCGATGGCCGGCGGCGGCCAGGCGCGGGGCGACCTCGACGAAGGCGTGGATGTCGTAGGGCCAGCCGTGCAGCAGCAGCACCGCCGGGCCGTCCTTGGGGCCCATCTCGACATAGCCAATGTTCAGCACGCCCGCGTCGATCTGCTTGACGGCGTCGAAGGCGGTGGTCGGAATGATCGTTGCCTTAGCCGAGGTTTCGGCGCGGGCGCCGAGTGGAAGGCCGGCAAGTATGGTCGCAAGGGTCGCCGCGCGGATGAAGCCACGCCGATCGGTGTCTTTGTCCTCCAGGGGAGTCAGCATTACGAGATCCTCGGGCTGCGGGTTCCAGGGAAGGCTAGACGATCCGAGGCCGGGTCGGCGTTAGCGAGTGTGAGCGGGCGTGATCGCTTGCGATCGACCCGGTCCGACACTGAGACGAGGTCTAGGCCGTCCGTCCGCCGTCGATCATCAGACTGGAACCCGTCCCCTTCGAGATCACGGAGCCCACGCGAGACGCTCTGGGTTCGATGAGCCTGCCCTGCGAAGGTCGTGTTCCTGGGGCGGCCCGAGGGCGACTTATGGCGCAGTTCGGTCTGTCGCGGTGAGATCGCGCAGTCTCTTTCGGAGCCTAGTTCTGAGAGGTTGTAACCATCCTCTCTCAAAGAGAGAGAGCGTAAGAAACTTATCCCCCTCTCTCCCGGCGTGTTTCCCGAGCGAAAACAACGCCCCGAAATCACTTATCCTCCCCCTCTCACGCCGCCGCATAATCAGACCACCTCGAGGCGATGGGGAGGGCGCTAAGGCCTGCGACCTTCGCGGCTTCGGGGGGCGGTCGAGCGGGCGTGCTCGTCGGCGGCGGTCTCGTGAGGGGCCGCGACCCTCGTCATCTGGTGCTGGCCGAGCCCGGAACACGGATACGGCGTTGACGAAGGGGCCGGCGGGGGCGGCAGGCATGGGGTGACCCATGCGTTCCAGGACCGGGCGACGCGAGCCCGGCCCGCCCGTCGGGGGCTAAGATCGGCGAGGTCCGAACAGGACCCACCGCCGGACGCTCCCGCAGAACGATCGCGCGGAGCGTCGGTCCTGGTCGAAACGGTATTTCATTCAAAGCTTCCGGGCCTGGCCCGGCGCTCCGCAGCCCTCCCCGAACTTCAGCGGCTCGCCGCGTGAGGCGGTCAAGCCATGTCGAAAGGAGACGAGCCATGCCGAGATCCAAGGTCCGCGCCGCCCATCGCGCCGCCCGCCTGGCGGCGGAGGGGCGGGTCGAAGGCCAGGGGGACGATGCGGGCCGTACGCCGGCGCGCGTCGACTATGTCCGTCGAGAGATCCGTCGGCGCCTGGGGATCACCCTTGCCAGGACGGCGCTGACGGACGGGACGCGACAGGTCGAGCCCTCGCCGTGCGAGGCCGAGGCGGGGATAGAGGGGGATATGGGGTGAGGCGCTCGCCGCCCCGTCGCCGCCTATTCCGGCGGGCAGCCCTTGAACTCGCCGACCTTGGTCACCGAGAGGGTCGAGAGGTTCAGGCCCATCAGCGGCTTCATCGAGGCCGCGCCCTTGCCGCTGAACAGGTCCAGCTTGTTGCCCTTGATCGCGCCGCCGACGTCGGAGGCGTACCAATAGCCGTCATGGGTTTCGCCGTTGGGCATCGGCAGGCCGACGGTTTCCTTGATGAACACCACGGTGCGGCGCGGGATCACGTCCTTGTCGACCGCCAGGGTGCGCATGGCCACGACCTTGCAGCCCAGGCTGTCCAGCGCGCGGATGCCCTTGGCGCCGGCGTGGTACAGGGTGGCCTTCATCTTGTATTCGACCGAGCCCGGCACGGTGCCCGTCAGGGCGCCCGTGATCAGGTCGCCCAGCGGGTCGTTCCGCACAGGCGTGGCGTCGGCGGCCAGGGCGGGGAGGGCGATGGACATGGCCGCGGCGGCCAGAAATCCCGCAAACGTGCGTCGCATCGAGGGGTTCCTCTTATCGGCGTATAGGTCTCGGTCGGCGGCCTGATTACTAAGATCACGGCGGCGTGACAACCCACTTGCGGGCGACCCGATGCCGCGCTGCATCCTTAACGGCGGCGTCCGGCGCTATCGTTTGAAGCGGGTTTTGGTTCCACGGCGCCCGCTATCGCTTGGCGGACAAGGGATTGCGTGCTGACGCTCGTTCGCTCGCGCGGCGCGCTCTGGCGGTCGTCGTCCGGGTGGCCTAAACCGGAGTCGCCCACGGTTTTTGTGGCGGCGCACACGTCTCGAGCAGGTCCCGGGGGACCGGCCGAGTCGCGGCGGTCGCCGGAGCCGGCCCGGCCCTCAGTTCGTTGGAGCGCTCATGAAGTCGTCCGCCCGTCCCCTTGGCCGCCCCCTTGGCCGTCCCCTTGGCCGTCTGCTGACCAGCGCCGCGCTGGTCGCCGCCCTGGCCGCCCCCGCGAGCTCGGCCTTCGCCTGGGGCGCCTGGGGCCACCGCATGGTCGGCGTCGTCGCCGCCGAGAGCTTCCCCAGCGACGTGCCGGCCTTCCTGCGCACGCCGGAGGCCGTGGCGGCGATCGGCGAGTACGCCCGCGAGCCGGACCGCTGGAAGGGCTCGGGCAAGGTGCACGACACCGACCGCGACGCCGCCCACTTCCTCGACATCGACGACGAGGGGAAGATGTACGGCGGGCCGAAGTTCTCGGTGGAGACCCTGCCGCCCACCCGCGCCGACTACGAGAAGAGCCTGGCCCTGGTCGGCCACGACAGCTGGAACGCCGGCTACCTGCCGTATTCGATCATCGACGGCTACCAGCAGTTGGTGAAGGACTTCACCTACTGGCGCATCCTGAAGTCGGTGTCGGTGACCGAGAAGGACAAGGTCCGGAAGGCCTATTACGTCGCCGACCTGAAGCGGCGCGAGGAGCTGCTGGTCCGCGACCTGGGCGTCTGGGCCCACTATGTCGGCGACGCCAGCCAGCCGCTGCACCTGTCGGTGCACTACAACGGCTGGGGCGACTACCCGAACCCGAACGGCTACACCCAGAGCAAGGCCACCCACGGCAGCTTCGAGGGGCCGCTGGTCAAGGCGGTGGCGGTGAACGCCGACGTCAAGAAGCTGGTGCCGGCCTACAAGGACTGCGGCTGCACGATCGAGCAGCGCACCGTCGGCTATCTCAGCGACACGGTCACCTATGTGGAACCGCTCTACAAGCTGGAGAAGGAAGGCGGCCTGGTCGCGACCGACCCGCGGGCTAAGGCCTTCGTCGACGCCCGCCTGGCGGCCGGGGCGACCCAGCTGCGCGACATGGTGGTCGACGCCTGGAAGGCCAGCGCCACGGGCAAGATCGGTTACCGTCCGGAGATCACCGTCGACGACGTGATCGCCGGCAAGGCCGATCCGTGGAACGACCTGTACGGCAAGGACTGATCCCTTGCTGGCGTTCGACGCGCCCGAACGGGGTCTGGAGTACAAGCACCGCTGGGCCGCCTTCGGCATCGCCGAGGGGGCCAACGGGACCATCGCCCTGGTGCAGGTGCGCAAGCCGGGCCGCGACCCCTATTTCGACCTGCCGGGCGGGGCGGTGGACGGCGGCGAGGACGAAACCGCCGCCGTCGTCCGCGAGTTCGGCGAGGAGACCGGCCTGGTCGTCGAGGTCGGGCGGCGGGTGATCGAGGTCAGCCAGCCGTTCCTGAAGTCCGACGGCCAGCCGGTGTGCAACAACGGCGGCATCTATGTCGTGACGGTGGTCGGCGAGAAGCCCGAGCTGAAGGTCGAGGACGACCACGCCCTGGTGTGGCTCGACCCACGCGACGCCGTGGTGGCCTTGCGCCACGACGCCCACGCCTGGGCCGTGGCGGCCTGGCTGAGGCGGGGCTAGCCCTTGGCCAGCAGCGCCTTGGCCTTCTCCGGGGCGACCTGGTCGAAGATCATCCGCAGGTGCTGGTCCTTGGCGTGGTCGTTGTGCAGGTCCCAGGCCAGGGAGACGGGCAGCTTCAGCCGCCCGCCGTCGGCCAGTTTCGCCACCAGCACGCGCCAGCTGAAGCCGTCGCCGGGATCGCCCAGCGGGTCCTTGAACTCCAGCGGCGCGGGATCGCGCAGACGGAAGGTGCGGCCCTCGTGGGCCTCGAACCAGGCGATGTCGGCCTGGGCGATCGGGTCCACGGCCGGCGCGACCAGCTTGCCCTTGAGATTGCGGACCATGACGGCCTCCTGAACGGGAGCGGGGTCTCTAGCGCCTTTGGGGCCGTTGAACCAGCGCACCGGCGGGCGAGAAATATATCCGGGTAATATTGACTCGATAAAATACCCGGGTAAAAAGCGCGCATGGAAACGACGAACGATCGACGCGCCCTGGTGCGCGACTACAAGGAGCGCGAGGTCCAGGCGGGGATCTACGCCGTCCGCTGCGCCGCCACGGGCGAGGTCTGGATCGGCGGCACGCCCGACCTGTCCACCCGCCGGAACGGCGTCTGGTTCGCCCTGCGGACCGGCGGCCACACCAGCCCGACCCTGCAGCAGGCCTGGAACGCCCACGGCGAGGCGGCTTTCGGATTCGAGGTGCTGGAGGTGCTGGACGACAAGGGCCTGGAACGGCTGGGCCGGGCCTCGCTGCTGGTCGAGCGCCGCGAGCACTGGCGGACGACCCTGCACGCCGAGGGGCTGCGGCGATGAGCGGCTATGTCGTGTTCGAGGGCGAGCGCCGGCTCGCGGCCGGTCCCAAATTGGAAGTGGCCGTGGCCGCCCAGGCTAGGCTTGCCCAGTCGCCCGAAGCCTCGTTGCTGATCTTCGATCCCGAAGGCCGCCAGGTGGACTTCGATCTGCGCGGCGGGCCCTGGGACATCGCCCTGCGGCTGGGCGAAGGCGACGCCGCGCCGCGCGGTCGGGGACGCCCCAAGCTGGGCGTCACGGCGCGCGAGGTGACCCTGCTGCCGCGCCACTGGGAATGGCTGGCCGCCCAGCCGGGCGGGGCCTCGGTCGCCCTGCGCAAGCTGGTCGAGGCCGCCCGCCGCGAGAGCGAGGGGCCGGACCGCCGCCGCGCCGCCCGCGAGGCGGCCTACCGCTTCGCCTCGGTCATGGCTGGCGACCGCCCGGGCTTCGAGGCCATGAGCCGCGCCCTGTTCGCCGGCGACGCCGAGGGTTTCGCCGCGCGGATCGCCGATTGGCCGGCCGACGTCGCCGAGCACCTGCGGGGGCTGGCGGCGGAGGCGTTCGACGCCTAGCGGACGCCGCCCTTGGCCAGCACCTCGGCCAGCACCGCCTTGTAGGCCGCGTCGAACGGGGCGCGGTCGATGTCGGGCTTGTTGGGATAGACCGCCCGCAGGTCGGCGATGCGCTGGGCCGTGGCCTTCTGCCAGACGGGGTCCATCTTCAGCAGGCGACCGATGATCGCCTTGTCGTCGCGGCCGGGGGCGGGCTCGTAACCCAGCAGGGCCTTCAGCTGCCACAGGAACTGGCGCAGGGGATCGGGCGTGGCGTCGCCGTCGGTGCGGCCGCCGGTCCACAGCACGGCCTCGATGATCTGCGCCTCGAAGCGCGGATCGTTCCAGGTCGAGGGCGTGTGGCCCAGATTGGTGAAGAACAGTCGGCCCTGGCCGATCTGGCGGGCCCAGGCGATCGGCACGGCGTAGGGGCGCTTCAGGGCCGTGCCGGCGAAGTCCAGGGTCTGCAGCACGCGCACCTTCGACGGGTCGAAGTCGCTGTGCTGGTAGATCTCCTCGGCGTAGTCGAAGCTGACGGACCACATGGCGGTCAGCCGCGCGTCGGGGTCCAGGGTCTCGACGCGGATCGGCGTGCCCTGGGTCCAGGGATGGCCGGCGAAGTGGCCGTTGATGAACCGAGTGTAGGTCTCGCCGGGGCCGTCATAGGGCCAGCCGGTGTCGGTGGCGCTGTGCAGGCCGACGAAGCCCAGTTTGCCGGCCGCCACCCGCTTCTGGACCTCGGCCCAGGCTTCCGGCGACAGCGGCAGGGCGCCGGTGGTGTAGAGCACCAGCACGTCCACCTTGGCCAGACGTTCGGGCGTGATCTCGCGGGCGTCCTGGGTGACCTCGGCGGTGAAGACGCCGCTCTCCTGGCCGATGGCGATCATCGCGGTCTCGGACGGGGCCAGGCCGCCGTCGGCGGGTCGGGCGACCGGGGCGTGCTTCCAGCCGACCGACTGGTCCAGGTACAGCACCCGCAACGGCGCGGGCCGGGCCGAGACGGGCAGGGCCAGGGCGGGCTGGGCGAACAGGGCCGCGCAGGCGACCAGCAGGAGGGCGAGGATCCGACGCATGGGTATCAGGCCTTGGTCTTGGGCTGCAGCAGGTCCCAGCGGTTGCCGTAGAGGTCTTCGAACACGGCCACGCTGCCGTAGGCCTCGTGCCGGGGTTCCTCGAGGAACCTCACCCCGGCGGCGCTCAGCCGGGCGTGGTCGGCCTCGAAGGCGTCGGTGTGCAGGAACAGCCAGACCCGGCCGCCGCCCTGGCCGCCGATCGCCGCCGCCTGCCGCTCGTCGCCGGCCTTGGCCAGCAGGAACCGCGTGCCGACCGCGCCGGGCGCGACCACGACCCAGCGCTTGCCGCCGCCCAGCTCGCTGTCCTCGACCAGGGAAAAGCCCATCTTGCCCACATAGAAGGCCAGGGCCTCGTCATAGTCGCGGACGAGCAGGGACAGGAGGGCGAGATGCTGGGCCATGGGGACTCACTGGGTTACGCCCCTGCTTAGCACGGGCAGGCGATGCGTCAGGATCCGTCGGGTTCAAGCGTTCGCCGCAATCTGGGGCATACTGGGCCTCGCCGACAGCTCCCCCTGGAAGGATAGCCGCCATGCCCCCGCGTTCGACCTTCGCCCGGACCCTCGTCCTCGCCCTGGCCTTGGCGGCGCCCGCCGGGATCGCGGCCGCCTACGAGACCAAGATCACCGCCGTCGCGCCCGCCGACCTGCCGCCGGCGGTGGTCAAGGTGGTGACCGCCGCCGCGCCCGGGCTGAAGATCACCGGGGCCGAGCTGAAGGAACGCGAGGACCGCCGCTACTACGACGTCGAGGGCGTGCTGCCGGACGGCACCGAGATCGAGTTCGACCTGCTGGAGACGGGCAAGGGCTGGAAGATCGTCGAGACCCAGCGCGACATCGCCTGGTCCGCCACGCCCCAGCCGGTGCGCGACGCCGCCGTGAAGGCGGTCCCGAACATCGCGCCCGTGCGGGTGATCGAGAGCACAGAGGACGACGGCCAGGTGATCTACGAGCTGTTCGCCGAGGGGCGGCCGAAGGAGCCGGCCCTGGAGGTCAGCTGGAAGAAGGGCGGGCCGCCGGCCAAGGTCCTGACCGAGGCCTGGCCGCACTAGGCCGCATTAGCCGCCGAACAGCTTCAGCAGGTAGCTGGGTCCGGAATTGGCGATGCTCAGCGCCTTGATCGCCAGCTGCTGCTTGATCTGCAGGGCCTGGAGCTTGGTGGCTTCCTTGGCCATGTCGGCGTCGACCAGGCGGCCGACCGAGGCGTCCAGCGTGTCCTGCAGCTTGTCGATGAAGGTCATGTGGGTCTGCAGGGCGTAGGCGCGCGTGCCCAGGGTCGACAGGGCCGCGGTGACGTTGTCGATCGCCCCGCCCATGGCCTTTATCTCGGCGGCGCTGATCGGCGCGCCCAGCAGGTCGGCGCGCATGCCCGACAGGGCCGAACCGGTGGTCGACAGGTCCACGTGGTCGACGTCGACGGTGTCGGTGGCGTCCGCGTTGGCCAGGGCGCGGATCTGGCCGGTCGAGCCCGACGAGATCAGGTTGATCCCGTTGAAGTCGGCGGCGCCCACGGTGCGGTCGATCTGGCGCTTGAGGTTCAGGTAGTCGTCGTTCAGGGCCTTGCGGTTGGCCGTGGACAGGCTGGTGTCCGAGGCCGCCAGCATCTTCTCGCGCATCTGGGTCAGCAGGTCGGTGACCGTCTCGCCGGCCGCCAGTGCGACGTCGGTGATCGACTGGCCGCGCTGCAGCGAGGCGCGCACGGCGTCCAGCGACTTGGACTCGGCGCGCTGGTTCTGGGCGATGGCCCAGACGGCGGGATTGTCCTTGGGACTGGAGATCGCCAGGCCGGTCGAGATGTGGCGCAGGGTGTCGGACAGGTCGCGGTTGATCGCGTTCAGCGACTGCAGGGCGATCATCGCCCCGACATTCGTGTTGATGCTGTTCAACGCCATCGACGGTCCGGTTCCAGGTTCGGCCCATTCCAAGGGATGAGGTGCGGCCGAGGGCGCGTTTTGCGCTTGTGGAGCAACCTAAACGGTCGTGTTTAGCCGTTCGTTAGCGGCCAAGGTTAAGGCCGCGCGGGGGCTAGCCGCCGCCGTATCCTCCGATGATCGGCAGCACCTCGCCGGTGATGTAGCTGGAGGTCTGGGGCGAGGCGAGGAACACGTAGGCCGGCGCGATCTCCTCCGGCTGGGCGGGACGCCTCATCGGGGTCTTGCCGCCGAACTGGGCTACCTGCGGTCCCAGCTTGTCGGCGGGGTTCAGGGGCGTCCAGACCGGGCCGGGGGCCACGGCGTTGACCCGGATGCCCTTGTCGATCAGGTGCGTGGCCAGCGACCGGGTGAAGGCGTGGATGCCGCCCTTGGTCAGGGAATAGTCCAGCAGGTCCTTGTTGCCCTCGATGCCGGTGATCGAGCCGGTGTTGACGATCGCCCCGCCCGGCGGGATCACCTTCACCGCCGCCTGGGCCATGTGGAAGTAGCCGTAGAGGTTGGTCTTCAGCGTGCGGTCGAAGTGCTCGACCGTCAGGTCCTCGAAATCCAGCACGTGCTCCTGGAAGGCGGCGTTGTTCACCAGGATGTCCAGCTTGCCGAGTTCAGCGACGGTGCGCTCGACGGCGGTCTTGGCGTAGGCCGGGTCGGCGACGTCGCCGGGCAGCAGGATGGCGCGGCGGCCCTCCATCTCGACGGCCAGGCGCGTGGCCTCGGCGTCCTCCGCCTCGTCCAGATAGCCGATGGCGACGTCGGCGCCTTCGCGGGCGAACAGCACGGCCACGGCGCGGCCGATGCCGCTGTCGGCTCCGGTGATCAGGGCGACCTTGCCCTCCAGCTTGCCCGAGCCCTTGTAGAACGGCGCGTCGTACATCGGGGCGGGGTCCAGCCTGGCCTCGATCCCCGGCTTGACCTGATGCTGTTCCGGGAAGGGTGGGGCGGGATAGGGCCGGGCGCCGGCCTGCATGGCGGGCTTTTCCTTTTCCTCGTCCTTGGCCTTGAACGACCGCTCTTCCTTGGCGTCCAGCGGGGCCTGGATGTCACGCTCGGCCTGGGCGACGCGGTCGGCGGCGGCTTCGAATTCCGGGGTTTCGACGTCGGACATCTCAAGGCTCCTGAAGCTGAGACGGCGAAACCGGCGGGACGGCCGGATGTTCCAAGCGCCACCGGCGGGACCGGGGTTGCCCAAAGCGCGGGCATCGGTCACCTTCCCGGCCTCTTTGAAAGGCCCTGAACATGTCGCGTCCCGCGGCCGCGCCGGCTCCCCGCCCTGGGAAGCCGCACGGCGTCATTGTCTCCGACCTGATCGAACTGCTGCGCCTGGCCGGGCCTGTGGTGCTGTCGCGCCTGGGCATCATGATCATGGGGCTGACCGACGCCATCGTGGTGGGGCACTTCTCGGCCCGCCAGCTGGGCTTCCACGCCATGGCCTGGGCGCCGACCTCGATCTTCGTCACCGTGACCGTCGGCCTGCTGGTGGGGACCCAGGTGATGGGTTCGCGCGCCATGGGGGCGGGGCGGCCGCACGAGGCGGGGGCGGTGCTGCGCCGGGGCGTGGTCTACGCCTTCTGGCTGGGCCTGGCCGGCTCGGTCCTGCTGGTCCTGGCCGCGCCGCCGCTGCTGCACCACGCCGGCATCGAGAAGGCCTTGGCCGACGGCGCCACCGCGCCCCTGATCGTCTTCTCGCTGTCGATGACGCCCTATGCGTTGAGCGTGGCGCTCAGCTTCTGGCTGGAGGGTCTGGGGCGGCCGGGCCTGGTCACCATCAACATGTGGATCGCCAACCTGGTGAACCTGGGCGTCAACCTGCTGCTGGTGCCGGGCACGTTCGGCCTGCCGGCCCTGGGCGCGGTGGGGGCGGCCTGGTCGACCTTCGTGGCCCGCAGCGTCTTCGCCCTGATGCTGGCCGTGGTGATCGTGCGCCTGAAGGACGCCCGGGCCCTGGGCGTGTTCGACAAGCCCGCCCACGATCCGGCCGCCGCCAAGGAGCAGCGCCGGGTCGGCTACGGGGCGGGGACGTCCAACCTGTTCGAGGTCTCGGCCTTCGCCGGCATGAGCCTGGTGGCCGGCTGGCTGGGCGGGCTGAACGTCGCCGCCTGGGCGGTGGTGCTGAACGTGGCGGCGGTGATCTTCATGGTCCCGCTGGGCTTGTCGACCGCCACCGCCGTGCAGGTGGGCCGGGCGTTCGGCGCGCGCGACAGCCGGGGCATGAGCCGGGCCGGCTGGATCGCCTTCGGCGTCACGGCCGTCTTCGCCCTGCTGGTGGCGGTGCTGCTGTATCCGCTGCGCCACCTGGTGGGCGGGGCCTATACCAGCGACCCGGCCGCCCTGGCCCTGATCGCCCCGGCGCTGGCCCTGACCTGCCTGTTCCTGGTGCCCGACGCCGTGCAGGTGGTCTGCGCCCAGGCCCTGCGGGCGCGAGGCGAGGTGTGGATCCCCGCCGGCACCCACATGATCAGCTACGCCCTGATCATGGGGCCCCTGGCTTGGTGGCTGGCCCTGCCGATGAAGATGGGCGTCAACGGCATCGTGGTGTCGGTGATCGTCACCAGCTTCGTGGCGGCGGGCTTCCTGCTGGGCCGGTACCGGATGCTGGACGTGATGGAGCGGTAGGGAAGAAGGCGACTAGATCGGCGCCCCCAAGATCCAGCCCTCTTCCGTCTCCGCGTCCGCAACCACATCCGCCGGCGCATCCTTGCCCGGCCCGAACAGGGCGGCCAGCTTGCCGGCCTCGTCCAGCTTGGCGAAATGCTCGGCCAGGGCGCGCACCTGGGCGGCGTCCTTGACCTCGCCGGGGGCGGGGGTGGCCTTGACCAGCGAGGGATAGACCTCGGCGATCACCACCTGGACGCCCTCGAGGTCGGCCTCGGTCAGGGGCTTAAAGCCGGTCTCGAACGGCCAGACGCGGGCGGCGTCGCCGCGGGCGTCCTTCAGCCGGCGCGCGGCCGGGATGCCGACGATCGCCTGACCGCCGACCGAGCCGTTGTAATAGAGCTTCCAGATCGAGGCCGCGCCTCCGCCCTTGGGCGTTTGGGCGGCCACGTCGGCGTGGCGGAATTCCGGCAGATCGTCGGGGCCGTGCTCGCGGGCCTTCTTGGGCTGCAGGGTCGTCAGGGTGTCCTTGGGCGGGCAGCCCCAGAAGGGGAAGGGGCCGCCGGTCAGCCGGCGGTTCAGCTCCGAGCCGACGCCGAAGCGGTTGTTGGTGTTGTCGGCCTTGTCCTTGACCATCTTGTTCAGCTGGTCCCAGACCGCGCGCCAGGGATGGTCGCCCTTCAGGGCCAGGGCCTGGGAGAAGCCGCGCGGGAAGCCCAGCGGGAAGTCGAAGCCGACCAGGGCCCGCTCGTTGCGCTTCTTCAGGTCGTCCAGGATCGCGGCCAGCTTGGTCTCGGCCTCCTGGCGGGTGGCCGGGTTGAAGCTCTCGAAGGTCAGGCGGAACCGCACGTCGCGCTTCATCACGCCGATCCACACGGAGTCCGCCCCGGTGGTCGGCTTGGCCGCCGCGCTCCAGTCGACGATCACATAGGCGCTGAAGAGGCGCGACACGGCGGGCGCTCCGTTAGGGATGACGAAGCGCGCTTCTACTCCGGCGCGAGGAAAGCGGCCAGACGCTAAGAGCGTCCGGCTCGCAAGATCCCCAAAGCGGTGGCTAGGCGGCGTTACGCTCCGCCGTCTGTTCGGCGGCGAGGGCCGGAGCCGGCTGGCGGCTGAACCAGCGGACCGGCGGTTCGCAGGCCGGGCCCAGGGCCGCGCGGACGATGGCCGGCGGGCGGCGCTCTTCCGGGGTCATGAACAGGCCGTTGGCCTTCAGGCCCAGGCCGGCGACCTTGTGGGCGCCCAGCATGGTCAGCGGCACGGCCAGGATCAGGCCGGCCAGGATCGGGGCCGTGGCGGTCAGCAGGTCGGGCGTGAACCAGAAGCCCACGGCCAGGGCCAGGCCGGCGACGCTGATCCAGCCCATGGCGGCGAAGGCTTCGCTGCCGGTGACCTTGTCGGCGTCGCGGCGCTGGGTCGCCCAGCCGCCGACCTTGCCGGCCAGGATCTCGACCAGGGCGCGGGTCTGGGTGAACATCAGCATCGGGGCGACCAGGGCCGAGAGCAGCATCTCGACGCCCAGGCCGGCCATGATCCGGCGACGGCCGCCGAAGCCCTTGATCTCGTTCGGACGCGAGAAGACCAGGATCGAGCCCAGGATCTTGGGGCCGAACAGCAGCACGAAGGTGATGATCATCGCCCAGGCGGTGGCCTGGATCTCGCGCCAGTCGATCAGGGCGTGGGCCGCGGCCTGCAGGTCGGCCATGGTGAAGGCGGCCTTCTTCAGCTCGGGCATCAGCATGCGCGAGATGATGCCGGCCGACAGGGCCACGAACCACAGGGGCGACAGCACGTAGCTGAGCACGCCGATCACCAGGTGCAGGCGGCTCATCCAGTGCAGGCCGGGCAGGCCGACCAGCGGGATGTGCTGCACGTTGCCCCGGCACCAGCGGCGGTCGCGGGTGGCGAAGTCCAGCAGGTTGGAGGGGCTCTCCTCGTACGAGCCGCCCAGATACGGAGCCAGGTGCACGCCCCAGCCGCCGCGGCGCAGCAGGGCGCTCTCCAGGGCGTCGTGGCTCATCACCTCGCCGCCGAACGGCTTGGGGCCGTTCAGCTCGGGCAGGCCGCAGGTCTCGGCGAAGGCGCGGGTGCGGACGATCGCGTTGTGGCCCCAGAACGAGCTCTCCGAACCCGACCACCAAGCCAGGCCCGTCCAGGCGACGCGGCCGTACAGGCGCGTGGCGAACTGCAGGGTGCGGGCGAAGATCGTCTGGCCGTTGATGATCATCGGCATGGTCTGGATCAGGCCCACGCGCGGGTGACGCTCCATGGCGTCGGCCAGGCGGACCATGGCCTCGCCGGTCATCAGGCTGTCGGCGTCCAGCACCAGCATGTGCTCGTAGTCGCCGCCCCAGCGGGCGACCCAGTCGGCGATGTTGCCGGCCTTGCGGCCCGTGTTCTGGGTGCGCTTGCGGTAGAAGACGTGGCTGGAGGCCTCGCGGCGGAAGCGGGCGAAGCAGGCCTGCTCGGCCAGGGCCACGGCGGCGTCGCGGGTGTCGCTGAGGATGAAGATGTCGAAGGCGCGGCTGTTGCCGGTCTCGGCGATCGAGGCGTCCATGGCGCGCAGGCGGGCGAACACCTCGGCGGCGTCCTCGTTGTGCACCGGCATCAGGATGGCCGTGCGGGCCTTGGGCTTGGGCATGGGCGAGGCCTCGCCGTCGTCGATGCCCAGCGGGTCCTTGGGCTTGCCCAGCAGGACCACGAAGCCGACCACGGCGGTGCAGAACCACAGGGCCAGGGCCAGGAACAGCGGGACCAGCAGGGTCAGGACGATGGCTTCCAGGCGGGTCACGCCGCCCAGGGCGATGGTGTCGTAGGTGGCCTTCCAGCCGGCGAAGGCCATGATCGCGGTGGCGACGAACACGCCCCAGCGGCGCAGGACCAGGTTCTCCTTGGCGGTCGCGGCCGGCTTGGCCTCGCCCTGCCAGAAGCCCAGGGGCTGGACCGGCATGGCCAGCGGCGCGTCAACGGGGATCTCGACCCGATCGTGCGAGGAGATCACCGTGTCGTAGGCGACGCTCCGCGAGGAGGTCAGGTCGAAGAAAGCGCCGCGTTCGCTCATCAGGTCCATCGTCTCGGACGGCCGGAAATTCCGGGCCGGGCCCCCTCCAGAACTTTCGAAAGGCGCAAGGCCGGCTTCACGGGGCGCGCCAGGGTCGCTAGGGATCGTGTCCGCTAGGATCGGCGCGCTCTGCTGGGCGGGTCTGGCGTTTCTCGACGACCGGCGTGGAGAGGCGCCGGCTCCTCTAGAGTAAAACCTCGATCACAAAATCGCTACCACATTCGTGATCGATTTCGCACCTGCGGCAAAAAACCTTGTATGAGGGACGTGTTCGGATCGATCCGTTGACTCGTGAATTCTTCTAAAGCCATGAAAATAAAGATCATATCGGCAATTGTGGCTGTGACGGCGCTCTCTGCCTGCGGACCGGGCAAGCCGGCGAAAACCGCATCGGAAGCTCCGATGACGGCGCCGGCGGCCCTTCCGACCAGCCCTGAATACGACTCGATCGGCGTGATCGCCGTCCTCGACGGCCAGTCGGTAACGCTCGATCACGAGGGCGCGAGCGCGGCCAAGCTTGCCCCGGGGCGCACGGCGTTCCAGGCCTATGGCGACATCCTGGCCGAGGCGCCGCTGACGCCGGGCAGCCGCGTGGCGTTCAAGTTCCACAAGGTGGGCGACGCCTGGGAACTGACCGAGCTGAAGGCCCGCTAGGCGCCCGCTAGAGGAACGCCAGCAGGGCGGTCGCCACGATCAGCCCGCCCATGATCCCGTTCATCGCCCGCTCGGCCTTCGGCGACAGGCGGGCCTTGCCCACCGCGACGCCCAGGGCCAGCCAGGCCAGGTCGACCACCACCATCACGGCCACGCAGATCGACCACTTGATCCCCAGGTCGAGGGGCGGGCTTCGGCGGGCGATGGGATAGGCGGCCATCAGCGAGGCGAAGGCGATGTAGGCCTTCGGATTGGTGACGCCCAGCAGCGCGCCGCCCAGGGCGGTTTCGGCGAAGCCGGAGGGCTGGGCCTCGGATGCTTCGCCCACCGGCGCGGTCGCGATCTTCCAGGCTAGGAACAACAGGTAGACGGTGGCGACGATCGCCAGGCCGCGCTGGGCGAACGGCAGGGCCTGGACCGCCGAGAACAGGCCCGCCGCCGAGATCGCGGCGGCCGCCGCCAGGCCGACCTGCAGGCCGCCGTAGAAGCCCAGGCCGCCGACCAAGCCCTTGCGGCGGCCGACCGAGATCAGGGCGGCGATGCCGGGTCCCGGCGAGCCCAGCAGCACCGTGGCCGCCACGGTGAACAGGGCGAAATTGGCGAGATCCAAGGGCATGGCGGCGTCCGTCCGAAAATCACATAAAGATATCCTTATATGATTTCCGAAAGCGTCGCCATGGAACAGGGGAGCGGACGCAGCCGTTGATCGGGTCCAACCCAAGGACATTTCCAATGACCGACAAAACCGCGCCGCAAGACGGCTCGCGTCCCGGCGTGCTGGGCGATTATTCCCAGGCCCAGGACCTGGGTCAGCCCGGTCACCCCGAAGACCGGGTCTCCGAGACCGACGTCAAGGAAGCCTTCCAGACCGAGGAGACGCCGACCAGCCGGGCCGTCGAGCCGGCGCCGGAAGGCGAAAAGCACGACCAGCTGGGCGAGCACCTTGAGGCGGCCGAGGACCGCCAGGAGGCCCTGATCGACGAGAGCCTGGAGGAAAGCTTCCCGGCCAGCGACCCGCCCAGCGCCAAGCGGATCACCTGATCCGAGCATCGATCGGCGCACTCGATTTCCCATCTGAAACTTAGCAGCGGGGCCGCAACCAAACGGCCCCGCTTTCGTCACCGCGTCGAGAGATTGCGGTCGCACGGTGTCGCCAGGATGAACCTTGGCCGTGGCTGACGTTCAGTCGCGGCTCAAGCGCCGTCGCGCATAACCGATACGTCAGGACGAGGTCGCCAAGCGCGGCGGCCCGCCGGCGAGGAGACAAGAGCCATGAAGAAGTTCCTGACCGCCGCGATCGCGTTGTCCATCGTGGCTTCGGCCGGCGTCGCCAGCGCCCAGCCGGGTCCGCAGCGTCCCGACCAGCACCAGCAGCAGGGCTACAACGACCGCGACCGCCACGACAACGACCGTCATGACGACCGCCACGACAGCCAGTGGGAACGCCACGCGTCCAAGCGCTACAAGGCTCCCGGCCGCTATCAGCCGCCGCGCGGCTACCAGGCCCGCCAATGGCATCGCGGCGACCGGCTGCCGGCCAGCTATCGCGGCAAGGCCTATGTGGTCGACTACCGCCACTACGGCCTGGGCGCCCCGCCGCGCGGCTATCAGTATGTCCGGGTCGACAACGACGTGGTCCTGGCGGCCGTCGCCACCGGCGTCGTCAGCTCGGTGATCTTCCAGCTGTTCCAATAGGCTGAACGCGAAACGCCGCCCGGTCGCGAGACCGGACGGCGTCCGCTAGCCCTTCACGCAAACGACCTGACGCAGCGTGTGGACGATGTCCACCAGGTCGCTCTGGGCGGCCATGACGGCGTCGATGTCCTTGTAGGCCATCGGCGTTTCGTCGATCACGTCGGCGTCCTTGCGGCACTCGACGCCGGCGGTGGCGGCCACATGGTCGGCGATCGTGAACCGGCGCTTGGCTTCGTTCCGGCTCATCGCCCGTCCGGCCCCGTGCGAGCACGTGCAGAACGAGTCCGGGTTGCCCCGGCCGCGCACGATGAACGACTTGGCGCCCATCGAGCCCGGGATGATCCCCAGCTCCCCGTCCTTGGCCGAGACCGCCCCCTTGCGGGTCAGGAACACGTCCTTGCCGAAGTGCTTTTCCCGCGACACGTAGTTGTGGTGGCAGTTCACCGCATGCTGCGTGGTCACGAGGTCGGGGAAGGTCCTGCGCAGCACGTCCAGGACCTGCTCCATCATCACCTCCCGGTTGGCCAGGGCGTACTTCTGCGCCCAGGACACCGCCCGGACGTAGTCGATGAACCCTTCGCTGCCTTCGGCGAAGTAGGCCAGGTCCTCATCCGGCAGGTTGATGTACCAGCGCCGCATCTCGTGCTTGGCCCGCTCGATGAAGTAGGTCCCGAACCGGTTCCCCACCCCGCGCGAGCCGGAGTGCAGCATCACCCAGACGTCGCCCGCCTCGTCGAGGCACAGCTCGACGAAGTGGTTCCCGGTCCCCAGGGTCCCCAGGTGGCCGTAGCCGCGCGGGTGGGCCGCCTTCGGGTGCCGGGCCACGACGTCGTCGTAGCCGGCCTTCAGGCCTTCCCACTTCGCGGCCGCGACTGCCGGGGGCTCGGTTTGCCAGGCCCCCTTGTCATTGCGCCCGCCGTTGTCGGTACGACCGTGCGGCACCGCCGCCTCGATGTCCGAGCGGACGCCGAACAGGTTGTCGGGCAGGTGCTCGGCGCGGATCGAGGTGCGCACCGCCATCATCCCGCAGCCGATGTCGACCCCCACGGCGGCCGGGATGATCGCCCCCACGGTGGGGATCACCGACCCGACCGTCGCCCCCATCCCCCAGTGCACGTCGGGCATGACCGCGACGTGCTTGTGGATGAAGGGCAGGGCCGCGACGTTGCGCAGCTGCTTGAGGGCGGAGTCCTCGATTGGCACCCCTTGGGTCCACGCCTTGATCGGCGCCCCGTCGCTTTCGATGTGTGTGAAGCCGCTCATGGGCTTCTCCTTTTCAAACCGCCCCTCCTGGCGACTTGGTCGGAAAGCCTCTCGCACAAAACGAAGAAACCCCTCCGGCCAGGCCAGGAGGGGTTCCTACGTGCATCCCGAGTTCAGACGAACCCTAGACCGTGATCCCCTCCGACGCGCGCGCGTTCGTACCCTCGACCTGGCGGTCGAGCGCGATGAACGTGGGCAGGTAGGTCGGGGCTTTGTGCGCCATGGTCCTCATCCTTCGGGAGGCGGGCGATTACAGCGTTCGCCCAACGAAGGGAAGGGGGCTCCGGTTAAGGTTGTTCGCGGCGTGACCGAAAAGCCACGCCGCGTCGGGTCCTAGTGGTCGGCCGGCGGCGTCGCGGCCGGGGCGTCGCCCTGCTGCTGGCGGCGGGCCTTCATCTTCGACATGGCGGTCGTCAGCTCTTCCACCGTGATCTTGCCGTCGCCGTCGGCGTCGACCAGGGCGAAGCGTTCTTCCTTGCGGCCGGCGGCGACCCACTCGGCCTTGTCGACCACGCCGTCGGCGTTCTTGTCCCAGGCCTTGTGGATGGTCTCGGGCGACGGCATCTGAGCCAGGGCCGAGCCGGCGGCCAGGGTGGTCAGCGCCGAGAGGGTCAGCGCGACGATCTTGCGGTTCATGTGGTTTCCTTCCGGGACGTCCCTTGGCGCGGACCATCGACGCGGTATGTTGCGGCCATATTTCGGCGTTAGGCGGGATTGCGGCGACGGCGCCTAGCGCTTCGCGCCCGGGGCGGCGTTCGCGGCGGGCTGATCCGGCGCGCCGTCCCGGACGGAGACTCCGCCTCTTCCGTCGATGCTGATGGTGACCGGCTTCGGCTTGGCGGGCGCGCGCTCGGCCGGGGGAAAATCGATCCTGATGATCCCGGAGGCGGACAGTCCCCACACGATCAGCACCAAGGCGGCGGCGCAGAGCGCCAGACCGAGGAGGCGCTGCCGGTCCATGCCCTAGTGCTTCCCGCGGTCGCGGCCGAAGTTAGGCTCGGCGCTTTCTTGGCCCGCCGCCACGATGCCGCGACGGATGGCGCGGGTGCGGGTGAAGTGGGCGTGCAGCGTGTCGGCGTCGCCCCAGCGGATGGCGCGGCTCATGGCCTGCAGGTCCTCGGTGAACCGGCCCAGCATCTCCAGCACCGCGTCCTTGTTGGCCACGAAGATGTCGCGCCACATGGTCGGGTCGCTGGCGGCGATGCGGGTGAAGTCGCGGAAGCCCGAGGCCGAGAACTTGATCACCTCGCTCTCGGTGACGTTCTCCAGGTCGGCGGCGCTGCCCACGATCGTATAGGCGATCAGGTGGGGCAGGTGGCTGACGACGGCCAGCACCAGGTCGTGGTGCTTCTCGTCCATCAGCTCGACCTGGGCCCCGAAGGCGCGCCAGAAGGCCGACAGCTTGGCGACGGCGGCGGCGTAGTGCTCGTCGTCGCTCTCGGCCGGGGTCAGGATGGTCCAGCGGTTCTCGAAGAGCTCCGCGAAACCGGCGTCCGGGCCCGACTGCTCGGTGCCGGCGATCGGGTGGCCGGGGATGACGAACACCTTGGACAGGGCCTCGCCCTGGGCGCGGAAGGCCTCGCCCACATTGGCCTTGGTCGAGCCGACATCGGTCAGGGTGGCGCCGGCCTTCATGTGCGGGGCCAGGGCGGCGACGACCTCGGGGGTCGAGAGCACCGGTGTGGCGATGACCACCAGGTCGGCGTCCTTGACCGCCTCGGCGATGTCGCCGGTCACGTGCTCGGCCAGGCCCAGCTCGGCCACGCGGGCGCGGTGGGCCTCGCTGGCGTCGGCCACGGTGACCTGGCCGACCACCCCGTGTTCGCGGGCCGCGCGGATGATCGAGCCGCCGATCAGGCCGCAGCCGATCACGGTCATCTTCGGATAGAGCACGCCCGGATGGCTCATCGGGTCACGAACTCGCGCAGCAGCTCGACCACGGCCCGGTTGTGCTCTTCCAGGCCGATCGTGATCCGGATGGCGTTCGGCAGGCCGTAGTTGGCGACGGCGCGGACCAGATAGCCCTTCGACGCCAGGAAGGCCTCGGCCTCCAGGGCGGTCTTGCCGGCCTTGGCCGGGAAGTTGACCAGCACGAAATTGGCGGCCGACGGCGTGACCTCCAGGCCCAGCCCGCCGATCTGCTGGGCCAGCCAGGGGCGCCACTGTTCGACCAGGGCGACCGAGCGCTGCTGGAACTCGGTGTCGGCCAGGGCGGCGATGGCGGCGTCCTGAGCCGGGATCGAGGTGTTGAACGGCGGGCGGATGCGCTCCAGCGGCTCGATGATCCCCGCCGGGCCATAGCCCCAGCCCACGCGCAGGGCGGCCAGGCCGTGCAGCTTGGAGAAGGTGCGGGTGACGATGACGTTCTCGGCCGTGCGGGCCAGGTCCAGCCCGTCCTCGAAGCGCGGGTCCGTGCAGAACTCGGCATAGGCGCCGTCCAGCACCAGCACCACCGACGGCGGCAGGGCGGCGTGCAGGGCGCGGATCTCCTCGCCCGTCAGCCAGGTGCCGGTCGGGTTGGCCGGGTTGGCGATGAACACCAGGCGGGTGCGCTCGTCCACGCACTTGATCACCTCGTCCACATCGACGCGCTGGCCCGGCTCCTTGGCGAAGCGGACCTCGCCCTGGCAGGCGCGGGCCCCGATGGCGTAGGCGGCGAAGCCGTGCTCGCCCTGGACGATGTTGTCGCCGGGCTCGAGATAGACCTGGTTCAGCAGGGCGAAAATCTCGTCCGAGCCGTCGCCCAGGGTGATGCGCTCGACTTCCAGCCGGTAGTGGGCGGCGATGGCGGCGCGCAGGGCCGCGCCCTTGCCGTCCGGATAGATGTGCATCCGGTCGACGGCGTCGCGATACGCGGCCTTGGCCTTGTCGCTGCTGCCCAGGACGTTCTCGTTGCTCGACAGCTTCACCGGATGGGCGACGCCCTCGATCTTCGACTTGCCGCCCACATAGGCGGCGATGTCGAGGATGCCCGGCTTGGGCGTGGGGCGAGGCGCGGCGAAGCGGTCGGTGGTCGGAGCGGTCATCGAGAAAACTCGGGCAACGAAGAGGCGGTCTTCTTACACGTCGAACGGTGTGGGCGCAGCCCCGATGACGCCCGTCAGGGAGCCGGGCGCGCGGGCCAGGCGCTCGTCGCCGGCCTGGTAGAAGCCCAGCAGCGAGAACAGCTTCAGTCCGCCGGCCTCGGCGACCAGCTCGGCGGCCACGCCGTCGTTCGACAGGGCGTCGATGATGGCCCCGGCGTCCTTGGCGCTGTCGGTCACCCAGAAGGTCTGGTCGCCGCCGGTGGGCTCGACCTCGACCTCGGCCACGGCGAAGGCGGCCTGCGGGCCCCAGCGTTCCAGGCAGGGCAGGGCGGCGAAGATCTTCAGCTTCGGCTCGGCCAGCAGGCGGCCCCACCAGGCGCTGTCGGGCGCCAGGCCCAGGACCGAGACGCCCCACGGCGTCTTGGCGGCGGCCAGGGCTTCCTTGTCGGTGGCGACCACCTTCATCGGCGGCGCGACGCCGAAGCGCAGGCGGGTCAGCTCGACGGCGCGGGCGGGATTGGAGCCGCCCCAGACGGTCAGGTGATAGGGACCCTGGCGCGTCAGGCTGTCGGACATCAGCTCGCGCCAGATGCGGATGACCAGGGCGTCGCTGGCGGCCTTGCGGGGCGCTTCGACCAGCTTACGGACGATCAGGGCCTCGCGGCCGGGGCGCAGGCCGAAGCCCGTGTCGCCGGCCGCCTGCTTGGCCGCCGCCACCGCGCGCGCCAGACCCGCCCGCTCGTCCAGCAGGGCCAGAAGCTCACCGTCGATGGCGTCGATACGCCATCGGACCTCGTCCAGCGAAGGCGTCGCGTCGCCTGCGTCGCTACCCATGATTTATCCCCGAAATTGGAGGCCGGACCATAGACTTTGCCGCCGGAGGCGCAATAGGGCAGGTCGCCGGCAAGAACTTTCCCTATTTCGATGATCTCGGCGAACGGCGAGATGCAAGCCATGCGAACGATCTGCTCTGATCGTGGCCAGTTTCATGTCCCGATGTATCGCGTTGTGACACATCGCGATTGAAATCCGTGTCGCGACGCGATACGCTTCGACGTCGAGGACGGGCGACGCGAATGGCGATCCAGAGCTTCAGGGACGAGCGGGCGAGGGCGATCTTTGACGGGATCAATCCCGGCAAGGGGTTTCCCTCCGACCTGCTGCGTCCGGCGAAGCGCAAGCTGGAGATGCTGCAAGCGGCGACTGTTCTGGACGACCTCCGCATTCCGCCGGGCAATCGGCTGGAGGCGCTTTCGGGCGATCGGCAGGGACAGCATTCGATCCGCGTGAACGACCAGTTCCGGCTGGTGTTCAGGTGGACCGAGGCTGGTCCGGCCGACGTGGAGTTCGTGGACTATCACTAGGCCATCAGGGGCAACCTGTAATCATGGAGAAAGCGATGGCTTCGCACATCGCCGGTAATCCCACAGATCAACTCGCCCCGGTTCATCCGGGCGAGATCCTGCTGGAGGAATTCATCAGGCCGTTCGGCCTCTCACCAGGAAAGACGGCGGCGCGTCTGCACATCGCGCGACCCCGCATCGAGAAGCTGGTGCGCGGCCAGACGCCGGTGACGGTCGATACGGCCCTGCGTCTCGAAAAGCTGTTCGGGGCCACCGCGCAGTTCTGGCTCAATCTCCAGACCCGCTACGACCTGGAGACGGCCAAGCGGGCGCTGGCGGAGGACATCGCCACGATCGAACCGATCGACGCCGCCGCCTAGTAGACCCGCGGCGCCGGCCCCGTGTCGAACAGGCCCAGGCGCGTGCGGCCCTTCTCGAACCGCAGGGTCGCCGACAGGGTCGGGTCGCGGCCCAGGGCCTGGGCGAGGGCCGCGGCGGCGGCTTCGGGGCTCCGGATCGCCTGGTCGGGCGTGGGGACCTCGCGGACCGTGACGTCCAGCGCGCCCTGCAGGCGGCCGTCGTCGTCCACGGTCAGGGCGCCCGACTTGGCCTCCAGCAGCGCTTCGCCGGCGTTCAGCTTGCCCTGCTGCACCGTCAGCGTCCCGCCGGCGTCGGACCAGTCGTTGACCGCGTCGGCCCAGCTGGACCCGTGCAGGGCGCTGATCTTGCTGATCTTGGAGTCCCAGATCAGGTCGGCGGTGCGGTCGGCGGCGATACGGCCCATCAGGCCGGTGAAACGGGCCTTGGCGCCCTTGGCCTCGAAGAAGATCGCGCCCTGGTCGTCGGGACCGGGACGGACGTGCAACTGCAGGCCGGCCGTCGACAGCAGGGGGAACGGCGCGGCCCCGGCGACCGGGGTGAACACCAGGTTCGCCCCCTCGACCGAGATTCGCGGCGGGTACTGGTCGAAGCCGGCGAAGCTGGCGCGCAGGGCCTGGCCGGTGATCTGGACGTCGCCGTTGATCGGCCGGGTCATGATCACGCCCTGGGGCGCGATCACCACCCAGTGGCCGATGTCGTAGGCGTTGGCCTCGCCGTTCAGCAGCGGCGCGCGCAGGGCCCAGCCGGACGGCTCGGCGACGCGGGCGTTGACCAGCTTGACGTCCATGCGGAACGGATAGCCGCTGAACGTCCGGCTCTCCCATGACAGGTCGTAGCCGCGCGACTTCAGCGACAGGGCGGTGGCGTCCATCCGCTGCTCGGCCTGGCCGCGCAGCCAGACCCAGCCGATGCTCCAGCCGACGGCGACGATGGCCAGAATCACGAAAGGCGCCAGCAGACCGCGACGCCGGGGCTTGCGGGACGGGGCGGCGGCGCTATGGGTCATGGAACAGGCGGCTCCGGTCGGGAACAGTTGATGAGCGTTGAAGGCAAGGGTCCAGAGGGGGAAGACCGCTGGGTGTTCGGATATGGATCGCTGATGTGGCGGCCCGGGTTCCCGTTCATAGAGCGAAGAACGGCTCTGCTCCATGGGCGCCGCCGCGCCTTCTGCATCTATTCGGTCCACCACCGGGGCACCTATGAGCGGCCGGGTCTGGTGCTGGGCCTGGCGCCGGGCGGCGCGGTGCGGGGCGTGGCCTATCGTGTGGCCGCCGCCGAGTGGCCCGAGGTCTACGCCTATCTGCGCGAACGCGAGCAGCCGACCGAGACCTATTTCGAGGCCTGGTCCGAGCTGAAGATCGACGGGAACGGCAAGGTGAAGTCGTTGGTCTTCCTCTCGGACATGAAGCACGGCCAGTGGGCCGGGGCCCTGACCCTGGAGCAGCAGGCCGAGCTGATAGCCGGGGCCAGCGGGCTGTCGGGGCGCAACATCGACTATCTCCGAGACCTGGTCATGCACCTCCGCGAAGACGGGGTGCGCGACCACGCCATGGAAGCGCTGCTGAAGATGGTCGAGGCGCGGGAAGAGGCGACGGCCTAGGGCTGGTCCGCCCGTAGAGCTTCGAGCCGCCGGTAGGCGTCGCCCACGCGCCGCTCGCTGATCGCCCGCAGGTCGTCGGCGGCTTCCCGGCGCTTGGCCTCGCCGTCCGGGACATAGTCCTGCCCGGGCGCCTTGGCGTCGCGGGCGCCGGCCGCGCGCATCGCCGTCGTCTCGTCGTCGGAAAGGGCGACGCCGAACCCGGGCAGGATCGCCGTGAACAAGGCCTCGGGCAGGTCGGCGTGGTTCACCAGCCGTCCGCCGCCGGCCGGGTAGTGGCGCGCGGCGGCCTCGCACAGCGCCGCCAGGACCTGGGCGCAGTAGTCGGCGTCGGGCGTCGCGGGCGTCGCCAGGCCCAGTCGCGCCGAGGGGACCAGCTCCGGGATCATCTGCACGCCCCGGCGGCGCAGGTGCGAAACCAGCACCTCGACCGGCTCGCGGTAGACGAAGACCCAGGGCGTGTCCGGGAAGGCGCGTCGGAACAGCGGCAGGTCGCGCACGTGCCAGCAGTCCAGTTTCACGAACAGGCGGGTTTCGCCGGCCCGGGCCTGGCCGAGAGCCGCGACCATGGCCCGCAAAGCCGCGACCTTGGCGTCGTCCTCGATCGCCAGCCGCAGCACCGCGTCGATGGGCGGGGCCTCGGAGATCACGACGTTGGCGGGCGCGGCCGCCAGCATCTGGGCCGCCAGGGTCGAGCCGCAGCGCGACATGTGGAAGACCAGACCGTCGGGCGGGCGGGCCGAGCGCTCGGCCGGGCCGGGCAGGGGCGTCTGCAGCCTCGCCAATCGGTTCAGCGGGCGGTAGCCGGCCTCCATCAGGTCGTCGGCGTAGAACGGCGCGGTCAGCCGCCGGGGGCCGAACCAGCGCCAGCCGACCACCGTCCGGCCGTCCAGGTCCGAGACCTCGGCCGGCAGCCAGCCCGGCGGGGCGATCGCGCGTTCGGCGGGCGGGATGGATGCGGTCCGGACCGCCGCGCGGACCTCGTCGGCCTCGACCGGAAGGCCCGCCGCCCGCGCCGCCTCGGCCGCCCGCGCGGCGAACGCTTCCGGGTCGGCGATGGCGTCGAGGGCTTGCGACAGGGCGGCGTCGTCGAGGATCAGGTCGCGCAGCGCCTCCAGGCCCGTCGTCATCGTCTCCGCCATCCCCGCTTGCGGCGCCGCTCGAAAGCGCTTTGCTCTTGGCGCGCTTTCTTCACGCGAACCGGTTTCCACTTCGCTCGAAAGCGCACTAGCGTCACTGGATGGCCTACCCGGACAGATTGCAACTGCCGTTGAGCTTCGACCCGGTCCTGCTGCGGCGCGACCTGGAGGCCCTGTCGGCCACGCCCTGGACCTCGCACTTCGTGCGCCAGAACTACGAGGGCGACTGGAGCGTGATCCCGCTGCGCTGCACGGCCGGCGAGACCCATCCGATCCGGATGATCTATTCCGACCCGACGGCCACCGAATTCGTCGACACGCTGTTCCTGGACGCCTGCCCCTATTTCCGCGCGGTGATCGCCGCCTTCGCCTGCGAGGCGCGCAGCGTCCGGCTGATGCGGCTGACGCCCGGCTCGGTGATCAAGGAGCACACCGACCTGGACCTGGGCGTCGAGAGCGGCACGGCCCGCATCCACGTGCCGGTGACGACCAATCCCGACGTCGAGTTCCTGCTCAACCGCCGGCGCGTCGACATGAAGGAGGGCCAGGCCTGGTACCTGCGCCTGGGCGATCCGCACGCGGTGGCCAATCGCGGGACGAGCGACCGGGTGCACCTGGTGCTGGACCTGATGGCCAACGACTGGCTGATGGGCTTCTTCGACTCCGCCGGGGACATGCCCTCGCGGCGTGTCCCCATCAGCTAGCGCCGAGCCACGGTTTGGGGACACGCCACGAGGGCCTGTCCCCGGCCTAGAGCCCCTCGTCCTCCAGGGCCTTGGTCGCGGTGTCGATCCGGGTCTGCAGCTCGCGCATGAACTCGCCGCGCTTCAGGCCGGCGGGGATCGGCGGCAGGTATTCGAACACGATCGTGCCGGGCGGGCGCAGGAAACCGCGCGGCCAGTGGACGCCGCAGTTCAGCGCCAGGGGCGTGACCGGCATCTCCAGTTCGCGATAGAGCGCCGCGATGCCGGGCTTGTAGTCGCCGGGAACGCCGACGTCGCCGCGCGTGCCTTCCGGGAAGATCACGACCTGGCGCGTCTCCGTCATGCGCTCGACCGTGTCGCGCACCAGCTTCTTGAGGGCGGTCGAGTGGCCTTCGCGGTCCACCACCACCATGCGCGCCTTCAGCCCGTGCCAGCCGAACAGCGGCACCATCAGCAGTTCCTTCTTCATCACGAAGCAGGCGTCGGGCAGCAGGGCGAACTGGCTGAAGACGTCGAACATCGACTGGTGCTTGGCCGCGACCAGGGCCGGACCGGTCGGCTTGTACTGGGCACCGCGCACCTCGACCTTGATGTCGGCCAGCCAGCGCAGGGCCCAGATCAGGCCCTTGGACCAGGTCGTCAGCGACCAGGTGTTGAACCGGCGGGGCAGGGGATAGGTCACGATCATGCCGATCGCCCAGACCACCGACCACAGCCAGAAGAACAGCTGGAACAGGAACGAACGCAGATAGATCAAGACGCTTCCTTCGCCGGCTCGGGACCGGCCTTGTCCTTGGGGCCCAGGCTGAGGAACGCCTCACGGCCCAGGATCGCCAGGTATTTGCAGTATTCCACGATCATCCGCCGGGCGCTCGTGCCGCCTTTCCACCAGCGGTGGGCGTTCAGGCTCTCGGTGACGACGGGGTAGGGGTGCAGGGCCACGTCGGGCATGGCCGCGTGCAGCTCCAGCATCGAGCGGGGCATGTGGTAATCGGCCGTGACCACAATCAGGCTGTGATAGTCCTTGGCCTTGGCCCACTCGGCGCTCTCGCTGGCGTTGCCGATGGTGTCGGCGGCCGAGTAGCCCAGGTCGACGCAGCAGTCGTAGATCGGCCGCACGGCCTTGGTCACGCCCAGCACGTCGTCGCGCGAGGCCTCGCGGTTGACGCCCGAGATCAGCAGGCGCTTGCCCTTGCCGGCCTCCAGCAGCTTGGTCGCCTGCTCCAGCCGCACGTTGGAGGCGCCGGTCAGCACCACCACGCCGTCGGACACGGGCGGTTCGGCGGGCGGGGTCGACTGATCGACGCGGCTGGTGAAGGCCAGCAGGCCCACGAACCAGACCATCACCACGATCAGCAGCGCTGCGAAGCTCTTCACGGCATGCCTCTCAACAGGCGCAGGGACGCGGCGCGGGCCGCGATCCCGGCCACCAGCGCCGCCACCAGCGGACAGGGCAGGGGCGCCAGGAGATCGATCCAGGCCAGCGGCAGGACCGGCGTCAGTCCCTGGCCGCCCCCCACGAGCCGCGCCGCCGCCCCGATCATGGCCGCCCCGGCCCCGCCCAGCAAGCCGGCGAAGAAGGCCATGCCCGCGAAGCGGTTCTGGAACAGGTTGGCGATGAAGCCGTCCTCGGCGCCGGACAGGTGCAGGACCTCGACGATGTCGTGCCGCGCGGTCAGGGCGGCGCGGGTGGCGAAGACGATCACGGCGGCCGCCGCCGTGGCGATCAGGGCGAACACCCCGATGGCGGCCCAGCCGGCCAGGCGGGCGGCGTGCTCGATGTCGGCGATCCAGCGGCTGTGGTCGTCGACCACGGCGTCGACATTGGCGTCCTTCAGGGCCTTGGTCAGGGCGGCGGCGGTAGCCGGGGCCTTCGGATCGAGGTCCAGGGTCACCAGCCGCGGCACGGGCAGGTCGGCGATCAGGGCCTCGCGGCCGATCCAAGGTTCCAGCAGCGCCTCGGCCTTGTCCTTGGGCAAGGCGCGGGCCTCGCTGACGCCCTTGACCCCCGACAGGGTCTCGGCGGCGCGGGCGGCGGCGCTGTCGGGGCTTTCGCTGGCGCGGGGCCGGACCACCACGGTGGCCGAGCCGGTCAGCTGGGCGGTCCAGCCGGTGGCGGCGCGGGTCGAGGCGATCGCGGCCAGGGCCGTCAGGCAGGCCAGGAAGCACAGCACGGCCACCACGAACACCAGCGACCCGTCACGGGCGTCGCGCGGCGGCAGCAGCTGGCCCGGCTTCCAGCGGGCGACGACGAACTCGCTCACGCCTCGTCCTCCTCGCCGTAGTCGTCGTCCTCGTAGGCGTAGGGCGGATCCGGCTCCTCGTCGGCGAACTCGACCAGGCGGCCCTGCTCCAGGTGCAGGGTGGGCCGGTTGGCGCGGGCGACCAGGTCCTCGTCGTGGGTGGCGATCAGCACGGTGGTGCCCAGGCGGTTCAGCTCGACGAACAGCCGCAGCAGGCGCAGCGACATGGCCGGGTCGACGTTGCCGGTCGGCTCGTCGGCCAGCAGCACGTCGGGCCGGTCGACCACGGCGCGGGCGATGGCCAGGCGCTGCTTCTCGCCGCCCGACAGGGTGGCGGGCAAGGCGTGCATGCGGTCGCCCAGGCCCACCCACTGCAGTAGCTCGGCCACGTCGTCGCGATAGCTGGCCGGCTTGCGGCCGCCGATGCGCAGCGGCAGGGCGGCGTTGTCGAACACCGACAGGTGGTCCAGCAGGCGGAAGTCCTGGAACACCACCCCGATCCGGCGGCGCACGAAGGGCAGGTCCTCGGGCCGGGTCAGGCTGATGTCGCGGCCGAACAGCTCGACGCGACCCCGTGACGCACGGTGGGCCAGGTAGATCAGCTTGAGCAGCGAGCTCTTTCCGGCCCCCGACGGTCCGGTGAGGAAATGGAAAGACCCTGGGTGTAGGGTAAACGTGAGATCGCTGAGGGTTTCCGGCCCGCGTCCGTACCGCATCGAAACACCTTCGAAGCGGACGACAGGGACGGCGCCGCCATCCTGGACGTCATCGATGCGCAAGGGTGTGTCGCTGGGTCGTGTGGACATGGCTGGCAAAATCGGCGACCTCGTTTGTAGGAGCGGGGAGCGTCCGATTCGCGGCCATGATACTGACCTGTCCCGAGTGCGCTAGCCGCTATTTCGTCGACGATTCCAAGGTTGGTCCCTCGGGTCGTACGGTGCGCTGCGCGTCGTGCGGCGCCCGCTGGACCGCGCGGAACGAAGACGACCTCGACCTGTTCGAGGAGCCCTCGGCGGCCGACCTGGCCGCGGCCGAGGTGCTGGCCAAGCTGGAAGCCCAGAACGCCGCCGACGATCCCGAGACCCCCGTCGACCAACTGCCGGGCGAGGAACTGCCCAAGGTGTTCCGCGCGCGCGCCGACGCCGAGCGCCGCCTGAAGGAAGCCAAGACCACCGGCATCATCTGGGGCGGCATGGTCGCGGTCATGGTGCTGCTGCTGGTGGCCGCCGGCGTGTTCCGCATGAACGTCGCCCACCTGTGGCCCAGCACGGCGGGCGCCTACGCCTTCGCGCGGATGCCCGTGAACAATGTCGGCCTGGTGGTCGAGGACCTGAAGGCCGAGCCGTCGATGCAGAACGGCCATGCCGCGATCACCATCACCGGCGTCATCCGCAACATCACCGACCACCCGGTGTCGACGCCGCCGCTGCGGGTGGCCCTGCTGAACAAGCACGAGAAGCGCGTGGCCGGGCAACTGGCCGCCGCCGCCGATCCGCTGATCCCGCCCAGCCAGACCCGGCACTTCGCCGTGACCCTGCTGGATCCGCCCCGCACGGCCAACACCCTGGAGATCGGCTTCGCCCTGGAGCCGGGCGCGGCCAAGCACGCCGGGCCGGCGGGCCATGTCGAGAAGATCTCGAACCCCGAGGCGCCGTCGCTGCGCGGCGCCCAGGACCAGCCGGCGGAGCTGGCGGCGGGCGGGCAACCGTCGGTCGACGACGCGCAAGGGGCTGGACACGAGCCCCCAGGTCATGAGACCGGAACGGTCGAACCGGCCCCGGCCGACCATCATTGACCAAGAAATCCTGAAATGACCGAACGCCCCGCCCCCGAAGTCCTGATTTCTCAGGAGGAAATCGCCGAGCGGGTGGAAGCCCTGGCCAAGGCCATCGCCCCGCGCATCGACAACGACACCGTCGTCGTCTGCCTGCTGACGGGCGGCCTGTGGTTCGCCGCCGACCTGACGCGCGCCCTGTGGCGCGCCGGCCGGGACGTGCGCTTCGACGCCCTGTGGCTGGCCTCCTATCACGACGAGCGCAAGAGCTCGGGCCGCTGCGAGGTCCGCGCCGACCTGCAGCGTCCGCTGGTGGGCCGCCGCGCCCTGGTGGTGGACGACGTGCTCGACACCGGCCTGTCGCTGGGCGAGGCCGCCAAGCTGGTCAAGGACGCCGGCGCCAGCGAGGTGCTGACCGCCGTCTTCGCCCGCAAGCCGTGGGACAAGCCGCGCATCGAGCCCGACTTCATCGCCTGGGAAGCCCCGGCCCGCTACCTGGTCGGCTACGGCCTGGATGACGAAGGCAAGAGCCGCGGGCTGCCGTACGTCGGGGCGCTGGACTAACGTAACCAGTTCTCGATCGTTAGGCCTTCGACGCGGGAGAACTCTCGCTCATTGTCGGTGACTAGGATGCATCCGCTCGCCAAGGCGTGAGCCGCGATCAGAAGGTCATTGCCGCCGATTGGCGCGCCATTCCGCTCAAGACGGGCTCGCAGCCAGCCGTAAATATGATCGGCTGGCGACGTCAGCGGTAGAATCTCGATCGCGGCGAGCACTTGTTCCAACTGGCGGGTCAGGCGCTCGGAGCCTCGCTTGGCGGCCCCGAACCGCAGTTCGGCGGCGACGATCACGCTCGTGCAGATATCGACCTCGCCGACCTCCTGCAGGCGACTTGCGGCCATGCCGCTCGGATTGCGCACCAGGTCCGATAGGATGTTGGTGTCCAGGAGGCGGAGTGCGCTCACAGATCGACGGGCTCGGGAGCCGGATCGTTGATCGGGGCGAAATCGTCTTCAATGGGCTCCAGCGAGGCCAGGACCGCCAATAGCGAGCGCTTGGGGGCGGGCTCCAGGATCAGACGGTCGCCATCCTTGCGCAGGATGGCCTCGTCGCCCGGAAGTTCGACTTCACGAGGGATGCGGACAGCTTGATTGCGGCCGTTGCGGAACAGTTTGACGTGCTTCTCGTAGCCCATGGCGAAAGCTCCGGCCTATGCCGTAGCATATGCCAAATGCCGCCTTCCCGCAAATCACGCTAGGCCGCCCGCCGCTCGCGCGCTGAATCCTTCCGCCCCACGTCGAAGATATCCACCCGCGCCGACAGCTCCCGGCTCTCGACCTGCAGGGTCTGGGCCGCGGCGGTGGTTTCCTCGACCATGGCGGCGTTGCGCTGCACCACGCGGTCCATCTCGGCCATGGTGGTGTTGACCTCGCCCAGGCCCTGGGCCTGGTCCTGGGCCGAGCGGGCGATGGCGGTGACCTGCTGGTCGATCTTGGCCACCACTGCGACGATCCGCTGCAAGGCCTCGCGGGTGCGCCCCACGCGCTCGACGCCGGCCGCGACCTGGGCGCCGGACTCGTTGACCAGGCCCTTGATCTCCTTGGCCGCGTCGGCCGAGCGCTGGGCCAGGGCGCGGACTTCCTGGGCCACGACCGCGAAGCCGCGACCGGCGTCGCCGGCCCGGGCGGCCTCGACCCCGGCGTTCAGGGCCAGCAGATTGGTCTGGAAGGCGATCTCGTCGATCACGCCGATGATCTGGCCGATCTTGCCGGACGAGGCCTCGATCAGGGTCATGGCCTCGACCGCCTCGGTGACCACCGGGTCCGAGCGCTCGACCTCGGCGCGGGCGCTGGCGGCGGCGGCGTTGGCCTGGTGGGCGCCCTCGGCGGTGGAGCGCACGGCGGCGGTGATCTGGTCCAGGGCGGCGACGGTCTCGACCAGGCTGGCGGCCTGCTGCTCGGTGCGGTCGGCCAGTTCGTCGGTGGCGCGGGCCATGTCGGCCACGCCGGCGCCCATGGTGGCCGCGTTGCCGGTGATCTCGCGCATCGCCGCCTGCAGCTTTTCCATCGCGCCGTTGAAGTCGTCGCGCAGCGGCTCGTAGCGCGTCGCGAAGGGCTGGGTCAGGCGGCAGGTAAGGTCGCCGCGCGACAGGCGGGCCAGGCCGGTGGCGACCGTGTCGACCACCAGCGCCTGTTCGGCTTCCAGCGCGGCCTTCTGGGCGGCCTGTTCGGCGTTGTCTGCGTCGCGGGCGGCGCGGGCGGTCTCGGCGGCGGCGTTGGCGGCGTCGGCCTCGCGGGCGGCGGTCAGGGCCTTGTCGGTGCGGGCGCCGACAGTGACGAACAGGCGCGAGACGCTGGCCGTCAGCCAGATCAGCGACCAGGCCGTGACCAGCGTGACCCCGGCGTTGAAGGCGATCCGCAGGGGCGTCGCCGCGCCCAGCATCAGCAGGTTGGGCGCGACGATCGACGCGCCGACGTCGATGGCCACCATGCTGGCCGCGCCGACCGCCACCACCCGCCAGTCGCCATAGGCCACCAGCAGGGCCAGGCCGGCCAGATAGGCCATGCGCGCGTCGGTCTGCCAGGCGTGGCCGGAGAAGGCGGCGACGAACAGGGTCACCTGGCCGGCCAGGCTGATGGCGGTGGAGATCCGCTGGGCGGCGCTGTCGCGCCAGATGGCGAAGCCGCCCCAGGCCAGCGCGCCCAGGCCCACCGACCCGAGCGCCAGGCCCAGGACCGGGCCGCCGGCGAACAGGCGGGCCGCCGGCACGATCAGGATCATCGCGGCGATGCAGGCCAGGACCAGATGGCCCCCGACGCGGCGCTGGGCCTCGATGCTGTCGAACTCGACCATGTGTCGACTCCACTACCAAACTCGGTCGCGAGGTTTGGGCGGCGGAGGTTAATCCCCTGTAACAAGTAGGGGCTTTGTGGCCTAGGTACGAATACCTAGGCTATGGCAGGGGTGCGGACATTTGCGTCGCCCCCGTCCCATATCGAACACCGACCGGCCCGGTGGGTAGTTCTCGGAGCCCTCCGGGTTTCGCCTGATAGGAACATCCGAACAGCCTCGCCGTAATCGCGACCGCCGGTCTCTCCCGGCGCAAGCGATCATCCGAGCGAGGAGGCCCGCCCATGCCGAGCCAAGCCAAGCGTCCCAACATCCTGGCCATCATCGCCGACGACCTGGGTTGGTTCGAGGTCAGCGCCTATCACCGGGGCGTCATGGGCACGAAGACGCCCAATATCGACCGGATCGCCAAGCAGGGCGCCCTGCTGGTCGACGCCTACGCCCAGGCCAGCTGCACCGCCGGCCGCGCCGCCTTCATCACCGGTCAGCTGCCCATCCGCACCGGCCTGACCACCGTGGGCATGCCGGGCGCGCCCCAGGGCCTTCAGAAGGAGGATCCCACCCTGGCGGAGCTGCTCAAGCCGCTCGGCTACATGACCGCCCAGATCGGCAAGAACCATCTGGGCGATCGCAACGAATACCTGCCCACCGTTCACGGCTTCGACGAATTCTACGGCAACCTCTATCACCTCAACGCCGAGGAAGAGCCCGAGCAGCCCGACTACCCCAAGGATAACCAGAAATTCAAAACCCTCTTCGCGCCGCGCGGCGTGCTGGAGTGCAAGGCGACCGACACCGACGACCCGACCGTCGACCCCCGCTTCGGCCGGGTCGGCAAGCAGACGATCAAGGACACCGGCCCGCTAACCCGCAAGCGGATGGAGACGGTCGAGGACGACCTGCTGGCGCACTCGCTGGACTTCCTCGATCGCGCGGCGGCGACGGGCAAGCCGTTCTTCCTCTGGCACAACACCACCCGCATGCACGTCTGGACCCGGCTGTCCGAGCGCTGGGCGGGCAAGACCGGGCTGGGCGTCTATGCCGACGGCCTGATGGAGCTGGACTGGGTCGTGGGCGAGTTGCTGAAGAAGCTCGACGACCTGGGGATCGCCGACGACACCATCGTCGTCTTCACCAGCGACAACGGCGCCGAGAAGTTCAGCTGGCCCGACGGCGGCACCTCGCCGTTCCGGGGCGAGAAGGGCCTGGGCTGGGAGGGCGGCTTCCGCGCGCCCTTCCTGATCCGCTGGCCGGGAAACATTCCCGAGGGCCAGGTGCTGAACGGCATCTTCTCGCTGGAGGACGTCGTGCCGACCCTGATGGCGGCGGCCGGCGAGCCCGAGATCAAGGACAAGCTGCTGAGCGGCCACCAGGCCGGCGACAAGACCTTCAAGGTCCATCTCGACGGCTACAACCAGCTTCCCTACCTGACCGGCCAGGCCGAGGACTCGCCGCGCGAGGAGTTCTTCTACTACGGGGAGCAGAACCTGTTCGCCGTGCGGTTCCGCGACTGGAAGATCCACTTCGCGCTGAAGGACGACTGGTTCGCCGGGACCTTGCGCACGCCGACCGTCCCCCAGCCCGTCAATCTGCGCAACGACCCGTTCGAGCAGCACATGGACGCGCCCTACTACCCGATCTATGTCGGCGAGAAGCTGTGGACGGTCATGCCGGCGGCCTACCTGCTCCAGGTGCATGCGGCGACGTTCACGGACTTCCCGCCGCGCCAGGCCCCGGCCGGCTTCAGCGCCACGGACATGCTGGGCAAGGTCCTCCACGCAGCCGCGTCGGGCGTGGGGAACAGCTAGGCAGGTCGCGGCGCGCGATGTCCGGCGGGGTCGCCCTTGAGTCCTCCTGGGCCGAGGACGCCTACACCCAGTCCGGCGGCACGTCCCGGCCCAGCATCTCCTCGTACGAGGGACGGGCCCGGATCACGGCGTACTTGTCGCCGTCGACCAGCACCTCGGGCACCAGCTGGCGGGTGTTGTACTCGCTGGCCATGGCCGCGCCGTAAGCCCCGGCCGACATGAAGGCCACCAGGTCGCCTGTCGCCAGCGGCGGCAAAGCGCGATCACGTGTAAACGTGTCGCCCGTCTCGCAGACGGGCCCGACCACGTCGTAGACGGCCTCGCCGGCCCGCTTGGTCACGGGACGGATGTCGTGGAAGGCGTCGTACATGGCCGGACGCACCAGGTCGTTCATGGCCGCGTCGATCACCAGGAACTTGCGGCCTTCCGGGCGCTCGTGGACGTGGATGACTTCCGAGACCAGCACGCCGGCGTTGGCGGCGATGACACGGCCCGGCTCGAAGGCCAGGGTCACGGGCAGGCCCTGGGTGACCTCGCCGACCATCTTGGCGAACTCGGCCGGCGAGGGCGGTTCGGGGTGGTTGAAATAGGGCACGCCCAGGCCGCCGCCCAGGTCCAGCCGCTCGACGTGCAGGCCTTCGCCCAGCAGTTGCTCGACCAGGCCCCGCATCTTGGTGAAGGCCGCGCGCATCGGCGCGAGATCGGTGATCTGGCTGCCGATGTGGCAGGCCACGCCGATCGGTTCGAGATTGGCGTTGTTGCTGGCGTTGGCGTAGAGGCGCGCGGCCTCGGCGAACGAGACGCCGAACTTGTTCTCGGACTTGCCGGTGGCGATCTTGGCGTGGCCGCCGGCCGCGACGTCCGGATTGACCCGGAACGCGACCTTCGCCTTCAGGCCCAGACCGGCCGCGACGTCCGCGATCAGGTTCAGCTCGGGCTCGGACTCGACGTTGATCTCGGCCACGCCGGCCTTCAGGGCGAAGGCGATCTCGCCGCGCTTCTTGCCCACGCCCGAGAACACGATGCGCTCGGCGGGGATGCCGGCGGCCAGGGCGCGGCGCACCTCGCCCTCCGACACGGTGTCGGCGCCGGCGCCCAGCTTGCCCAGCACCTTCAGCACCGCGACGTTGGAATTGGCCTTCACCGCGTAGGCGACCAGCGGATCGGCCACCCCGGCCGCCAGGAGGGCGTCGCGGAACACCGTGAAGTGCCGCTCCAGGGTGGCGCGGGAATAGACATAGACCGGCGTGCCGACCTCGGCCGCGATGCGCGCCAGGGGGACGCCTTCGCAGGCCAGGCCCTCCGGGCCGTATTCGAAATGGTTCACTTAAGAAGGCCTAGTTGGGCTGCGAGCTGGGGAAGCCGGCGCCGGAGGGGCCGCCGAAGGGGTCGGACTGGGTGCCGCCCAGCGGCGCGGCGCGGGTCGTGCGGTTGCTCGACGCCGGGTCCATGTTCTCCTGGGTGCCGTTGGCGCGGGCCGGCTGGTTGGCCGTGGCGGAACCCTTGCGGCGCTCGGCCTCGTAGGCGGCCTTCTTCTGGGCGTTCCACAGCGGGGCGGGACGCTCCAGCTCGGCCTGCTTGCCGCAGGCGGCGGCGGTCAGGGCCAGGGCGGCGACGGTCAGGATAGTGACGGGGCGGATCATCCGAGCAGTTCCTTCCAACGCGCGATCTGGGCGCGGACCTGGGCGGGAGCGGTCCCGCCATAACTCATGCGGCTGGCCGCCGAGGCGGCCGGGGTCAAGACGGCGTAGACCGCGTCGGTGATCCGCGGCTCGATGGCCTGGAACTCGCCGAGCGACAGGTCCGCCAGGTCGACGCCCTTGGTCTCCGCGGCCTTCACGGCCGAGCCTGTCACGTGGTGGGCGTCACGGAAAGGCATGTTCAGCTCGCGGACCAGCCAATCGGCCAGGTCGGTGGCCGTCGAGAAGCCCGCGCCGGCGGCGGCGGCCATCTTCTCGGTGTTCGGGGTCAGGTCCGACACCATGCCGGTCATGGCCAGCAGGGAAAGCTCCAGGGCGTCGAAGGCCTCGAAGGTGGGGACCTTGTCCTCCTGCATGTCCTTCGAATAGGCCAGCGGCAGGCCCTTCATCACCACGGTCAGGGTGGTGAGCGAGCCCAGGATCCGGCCGACCTTGGCGCGGATCAGCTCGGCCGCGTCGGGGTTCTTCTTCTGCGGCATGATCGAGCTGCCGGTCGTGAAGGCGTCGGTCAGCTTGATGAAGCCGAACATCGGCGTCGTCCACAGCACGATCTCCTCGGCCAGGCGCGACAGATGCGTGGCGGCGATCGAGGCGGCCGACAGGGCCTCCAGGGCGAAGTCGCGGGCCGAGACGCTGTCCAGCGAATTGGCGGTCGGGCGGTCGAAGCCCAGGCTGGCGGCGGTCTGATGGCGATCGATGGGGAAGGGCGAGCCGGCCAGCGCCGCGGCGCCCAGCGGGCACTCGTTCATCCGGGCGCGAGCGTCGCGGAAGCGCGAGGCGTCGCGGCCGAACATCTCGACATAGGCCATCAGGTGGTGGCCGAAGGTCACCGGCTGGGCCGGCTGCAGGTGGGTGAAGCCCGGCATCAGGGCGTCGGCATGGGCCTCGGCCTGGGCGATCAGGGCGCGTTGGAGCGCCTCCAGCTGGCCGGCCGAACGCTCGCAGGCCTCGCGCACCCACAGGCGGAAGTCGACGGCCACCTGGTCGTTGCGCGAGCGGGCGGTGTGCAGCCGGCCGGCCGTCGGGCCGATCAACTCGCGCAGCCGCGCCTCGATGTTCATGTGGATGTCTTCGTATTCGTCGCGGAACGGGAAGGCCCCGGCCGTGATCTCGCCCTCGATGGCGTCCAGGCCCTTGAGGATTTCCTCGCCGTCGGCGCTTGCAATCACGCCCTGGCTGATCAACATCCGCGCATGGGCGCGGGAGCCCGCCAGGTCCTGCGCCCACAGGCGCTTGTCGAAGCCGATGCTGACGTTGATCGCCTGCATCAGCTCCGCCGGCTTGGCCGAGAACCTTCCGCCCCACATGGCTTGGCCCTGGCCGTTGGCGGCGGGCTTATCGGAGGCGTTGTCGGTCATATGAGCCAATTCCAGTCGGAAAGAGACGAAGCCGCGCGCAAGCTCGGCCCGCTGAAGTGGGTGATCGGCGCCGCGCTGCTGATCGGCGTCGCGGCGATTCTATACGTCATCGCTCAGGCTTCGTTCAAACCCGCAGGCGCGCTCGACCTCAACGAATTCAAGAAAGCGTCCTTAGCAAAGCTGGACGTGCCGGCCCAGCCGCGCGCCGCGCCGGCCACGGTGTTCACCGACGGGGCCGGAAAGCCCCACACCCTGGCCGATTTCAAGGGCCAGGTGGTGGTCATGAACCTGTGGGCCACCTGGTGCGCGCCCTGCAAGAAGGAGATGCCCACCCTGGCCCGGCTGCAGGGCGCCTACGCGACCCAGCCGCTGAAGGTGCTGCCGATCAGCGTCGACCGCGACAGCGACCTCAACCTGGTCCAGGCCGAGATGGCCGCCAATCCGCCGCTGCAGGTCTATCGCGACCCCGGCTACAAGCTGTCGTTCGAGCTGGACCCGCGCGCCCAGGGCTATCCGACCACGGTCCTCTACGACAAGCAGGGGCGCGAGCGGGCCCGGCTGGCGGGACCGGCCGAGTGGGACAGCCCCGAAGCCCGCGCCCTGGTCGAGGCCCTGCTGCGCGAACACTGACCGCAGACGGGTGAAAACCCGTGGCGCACGCCCAGGAATATCCGTGTTTTTTGAATTGACCCCTCAACGGGGGCGTGTCCACTGTGCCGTGCAATCCTGGATTTGGGCCCGCGAACCGCTACCCGGACGACTGAGATTGTTACCGCCCGCTTGTCCGGGCATTGGATCGGCTATCTCTAGGAGACACTCCATGGCGACCGGCGTGGTGAAATGGTTCAACGGCACCAAGGGCTTCGGCTTCATCCAGCCCGATGACGGCGGCAAGGACGTGTTCGTCCACATCAGCGCCGTCGAGCGGGCGGGCCTGCGCGGCCTGGACGAAGGCCAGAAGGTCAGCTTCGACACCGCCGAGGAGCGCGGCAAGATCGCGGCGTCCAACCTGAAGCCGCTCTAGGCTCGCGGCCTCTACGCGAATTTGAAGGGCGCCGGTTCCAACGAGCCGGCGCCCTTCTGCTATTGATGAGTCGATGACCGTCGATCCCCGCTTCCTCGAAATCGTGGCCGATCGCGCCTGGCCGGCGCGCCAGAGCGGGGCCCTGGGCGGCTGGCGGCTGAACGCCTCGGACGGCTGGTCGCTGCGCATCAACGCCTGCTGGCCGCTGGGCGAGCCCGACCGGCCCATCGACGAGGCCATCGCGGCCACCGAGGCCTTCTACGCCGCGCGCGGCCTGCCGGCCCGGTTCAAGCTGTCGGACGGGGCGGTGGTCCCGGCCAACCTCTCCGAACACCTGCGCGCCCGCGGCTACCGGCCCACCCACGGCACCCTGGTGATGGTGGGCGAGACCGGGGGGACGATCGCGGGCGCCACGGACCTGGCCGTCACCCTGTCGCACGCGCCCGATCCGGCCTTCGAGGCCGTGCTGACCGCCAGCGCCGCCGGCAACGCCGCCGACGCCCGCGAGCGCCTGGACGCCCTGTCCCGCATCCCCGCGCCGGCCCGCTTCGCGCGGCTGGAAGTCGATGGCGAGGTGGCGGCCCTGGGCGCCGGCGCCGTCGATGGCGAGTGGGCGGGGATCTTCGGCATGCGCACCCTGCCGGCGCACCGCCGCAGGGGTCTGGCCAGCCGGGTCCTGGCGGCCCTGCTGCACGAGGCCGCGACCCTGGGCGCGCGGCGCGCCTACCTGCAGGTCGAGGCCGACAACGCCCCGGCCATCGCCCTGTACAGCGGCTTGGGGTTTGTGCCGGCCTACGGCTATCGCTACTGGGTGGTCGAGTAGGGCTCAGACGGCCCGATCTATGATCGCCAGGAACAGGGCGACACCGGCGAGCGCCAGCAGCAGCGACATGGCCAGCACCGACCGCCCCAGCCGGAAGGCCTCGGTCTTGCGCACGTGCCTGACCGTGATCCAGTAGTCGATCACGCCCATGACCATGGCCGCCGTGCCCATGGCGACCAGGAACAGGCCCACCTTCTGCGGGCTTTCCGGACGCGCCAGGGACCCCGCCTTCGCGGCGGTCTCCAGGAACTTGTAGATCGTGAAGCCGAAGCTGAGCATCGACAGCGAGGTGCGCAGCCAGGCCATCAGGGTCCGGTCGGCCGCCAGCACCGTGCGCACGGCGCCGAGGTCGGAGGGCAGGACAGGGCGGGATCCCGGAGGCTCGGTCATGACTGCCTTTCTGGGCGCGGCTCTATTTCGGATAGAGGAAGGTGGCGATGAACCGCAGGCCCCATTCCGGACCGACGCCGTCCTGGGCCGCGTAGGCCCGCACGCCGCCGCCCAGCGACACCCTCTGCTCGCCGAACTTGTAGACGTGGCTGACCGTCAGGTTGATCGGCACGGTCCAGCCCTTGGTCTTCCAGTTGTAGGTGCTCTCGGCGTTGATCCCGTAGGTGGTCGTGGCCTTGTCGGTGTAGCTGAAGAACGGCTGGATGAAGGTCTGGCTGACGTCCGGCCGGTCGTGGTCGCCGGCGTCGGCGAACGACCAGATGTGGTTGGCCAGCACGCCGTAGGTGTAGCCGTGCTCCTGCTTGAGCAGCAGGGCGGTGGGGCCGGCGCCCCATTTCTTGGTCCCCAGGTCCGACTCGCCCGTCGGCCACAGCACGGCGGGCCCGACCGCCCAGACCAGGCCGTTGTGCTCGGCCTTGGGCGAGATGAAGAAGCTCTGGGTGGTGTCGCTCAGGCCGAACGCCGTGTCGTCGCCCGGATAGGCGTGCTCCTTCTTCACGATGGGCACGATGGTGCGGACGATCAGGTTCCAGTCCTGGTTCAGCGACAGCGGGATCACCGGCTGGACGTTCAGGGTGTAGCGCCCGCCGTCCTCGGGGCCGTAGCAGCAGTCGTAGTTCTGCTGGAACGGCACGCTGATCAGGTTCGAGACCGGATTGTTCAGCTTCTTGGCCAGCTCGACGTCGCTCTCATGGGCATGGGCCGAGAGAGGGGAGAGGCCGCAGGCGGCTACGGAAATGGCGAGCGCCCAACGGCGGGATCGACGCTGTTCCACGATACGCTCTCCACCCGGCGCCTGTTGGGCCGGATGGGACTATCCGGTCGGGGATCGGAGCGCGCCATGGTGCGGAACCCTCATCGGTCGGCTGGAAATTCCCGGAGGGCGGAGACGCGTCTCTGACGGGGACATGCCCTTGGGCGTGTCCCCAGATTTCGCGCCGAGCCAGGCGGTTGAGGACACGCCGCAAGGGCATGTCCCCGTCACTGCGGCGGATAAGTCACTGATATAAAGAGATAAGTCTTTATTCCCCGAGGTCGAACACGAACTTGTCGTGCTCCGGATGCAGGCAGCTCTGGTCGATCGGGGCGGTCGGGTCGGCGAGGAAGCCGCGGATCATCTTGCGTGCGCAGGTGCTGCCGCGCGACACGCCGTGGGTGGCGTTAGGGATGATGGTCAGATGGCCCTTGGAGAAGCGGCTGACCGCCGCCTTGGCCACGGAGGGCGGGCAGCCGGGGTCGATCTCGGCGGCCAGGAACAGGGTCGGGATCGCGCTGGAGACCGGCTGGGCCTCGACCGGGTCGGGCGCGCCGACCGGATAGGCCTTGCAGACGGTGAAGAGGCGGCCGAACGACTTCTCGGTCAGGCGGCTGACCACGTCGCGCTGGGCGCCGGCGCGCGTGGCCGCCTCGCTCTCGAACGGGAATTCTTCCTTGCACAGGTGGGTGAAGAACTGGGCCTCGCGATAGCCGGCCCCGGCGCGGGTGTCGTCCAGGGCCGACAGGTCGCCGCCCGCGAACTTGGCCACGGTGGCGGGCAGGGCGCGGGCGTCGGGGCCGCTGTAGGCCGCGTCCATCAGGAAGCCGCCCAGCAGGTCGGCGGTGTAGGTCTGGCCGTTCTGGACCACGGGGGCGGCCAGCAGCTTGGCGGCCACGCCGTCGAGGTCGGCGCCCGGATGCGGATACTTGGCGTTGCAGGCGGCGTCGGCGGCGCAGCGCTTGAAGATCTCCTTCACCGCGTCGGACACCATCTCCGGCCCGCCCTCGGCCCACTTGGCTTCGGGCGTCCAGGGCGAATCCAGCACCACAGCGCGCACGCCGGCCGGGTCGTGCTTGACCACGGCCAGGGCGATGCGGGTGCCGTACGAGACGCCCATCAGGTCGATCTGCTTGAGGCCCAGGGTCTTGCGCAGGTCCTGGATGTCCTTGACCACCTCCTCGGCGTTGTAGCGGGAGAGGTCGACGCCCGACTCCTTCAGGCGCTGGGCGCAGGCGATCGCCTGCTGGGCGGCCGCGTCGCTCAGCGGACCGGCGTCGTTGAGCGCCAGGGTCCCGCAGTCGAGCAGGGGCTGGGCCACGCCGCCGCCGCGCTGGTCGAAGAAGATCCAGTCCTGGTCGACCGCGACCAGTTCGCGGCCGCTGACGCCGCGCAGCAGCCGGCCGACGCCTTCGACCAGGCCGCCGCCCGGACCGCCGTGCAGATAGACCACAGGGACCGCGCCGGGCTTGGGGGCGCTGGCCTTGACGATGGTCACGGGAAGCGAGACGCGCCGCGTGCCGGGCCCGCCCCGGGTCTCGTCGACGGTCAGGGTTCCGCACTCGATCTTGTTCGCGACGCCCGAATAGTCGCCGGCGCAGGCGCCCGGGGTGAACTTCGGTTCGGCGGCGTGGGCCGAGCCAGCCAGGGCCAGGGCGGCGAACGCGCCGGACAGGGCGGCGCCCCAGATCATCTTGCTCATGTGAATCCCGTCGTGCTGAAGCCCAGCAGTGAGCATGACGGCGGGGAGGGGGCAAGGGTGTCGGACGGCGAGCGCCCGCGCTCATGTCGCGCAACGATGTTCGATCAACTAGTTTACAAAACAAACAAGTTGATGCACGGTCCGGCCATCGCAACGGAGCCCGGCCATGCACGCGCCTCTGAAATCCCTGGAGACCCCGGCCCAGGCCGGTTCCGTCGTCCGAAACGCGCCCGTCGGCGCGATGCGGGCCTTCCTGACCCTGCTGGTCGTCGCCCACCATGCGGTACTGACCTATCATCCGTACGCGCCGCCGACGAAGGCGTTCGGGGCCCCGCCGATCCTGTGGACCGCGTTCCCCGTGGTGGACCCTCAGAGGTTCGCCGGCTTCGGCCTCTTCACCCTGGTCAACGACATCTTCTTCATGTCGGCGATGTTCCTGGTCTCGGGGCTGTTCGTCGCCGAGAGCCTGAAGGCCAAGGGGACGGGCGGCTTCCTGAAGGGCCGGGCGCTGCGGCTGGGCGTCCCGTTCGTGATCGGGACGGGGCTGCTGGCGCCGCTGGCCTATTATCCGGCCTGGCTGCAGTCGGGCGGGACGCCGTCGCTGGGCGCCTATGTCCAGGCCTGGACCCACCTGCCGTTCTGGCCCAGCGGCCCGGCCTGGTTCCTGTGGGTGCTGCTGGCGTTCGGCGCGGTCGCGGCGGCGCTGGACGCCCTGTTCCCCCGTCTGATCCCGGCGCTGGGTCGCTGGATGCAAGGCGCCGCGCGGCGCCCGGGTCGCGCCTTCCTGCTGCTGATCGCCGCCAGCGCCCTGGCCTATGTGCCGCTGAACATGGTGCTGTCGTTCGGCCATTGGACTACGGAGGGGCCGTTCACGGTCCAGACCGGCCGCATCGGCCACTACCTCGTCTATTTCCTGGCCGGCCTGGCGTTCGGGGCGGCGGGCGTCGGCCAGGGGCTGACCGATCCGCAGGGCGCGCTGGCCCGACGCTGGTGGGCGTGGCAGATCCTGCCCGTCCCGGCGGTGATCGCGGCGATCGCGGTCTTCATCGTCGCCTTCTCGCCCAACCCGCCGCCCAAGCCGGTGCTGGACGTGGTGGGCGGCCTGGCCTTCGTCGTGGCCTGCGCCAGCCTGACCTTCGCGGTGACGGCCGTGTTCCTGCGCTTCGCGCGCAAGACCGGGCCGGTCGGGCGCAGCCTGCAGGCCAACGCCTACGGCATGTACCTGACCCACTACGTCTTCACCGCCTGGCTGGGCTGGCTGCTGTTGCCCCAGACCTGGGGCGGGCTGGCCAAGGGGCTGGTCGTGACCGCCGCCGCCATCGCCCTCAGCTGGCTGCTGACCCTGGCCCTGCGACGCCTGCCGCTGTTGGGACGAATCCTGTGACCGGCCATGATGCGCAAACGAGGGGGACCTTGCCCATGAACGACAAGATCAAGTCCATGCAGGACGACCTGGCCTTCCTGCGGACCCTGGCCGAGGGGCGGGGCGAAGGCGGGATCGGCGTGGCCGGCGGCGCGCTCTACGGCTCGGCGGGGCTGATCTACGGCCTGGAGTGCCTGGGCCACTACGCCCAGGCAGCCGGAGTGCTTCGCATGTCGGTGGCGGGCAATCTGGCGCTGGCCTGGGTTCCGACGCTGATCTTCCTGGTCCTGATGACCGTGGTGATCGTGGTCGATCGCAAGCGGCCGACCCACGGCGTGGCCAATCGGGCCGTCAACGCGGCCTTCCAGGGCGCGGGGATCGCCAACCTGACGCTGGTCGTGATCTTCGCCGCGGCCGCCACGCGCAACCACGATTTCCGCTACTGGCTGTTCCATCCGGCGGTGGTCTTCGTGCTGCAGGGCGCGGTCTGGTACGTGATCTTCATGCTGCGCAAGAAGCTGTGGACGGCGCTGGTGTCGATCGGATGGATCGGGGCGGGCCTGGCCATGGGCCTGCTGATCGATCGCCCGGACCTCTTCCTGCTGGTGGCCACCCTGGGGCTCTTCGCCCTGATGATGGTTCCGGGCTTCTGGATGATGCGCCAGGCCCTGCGCCAGAGCGCCGTGACGGCGGCGGCCTGAGGCGGGCGTGAGCGGCAGGTTCGACATCAGCGGATTGGACGACGTCATCCACGGCCGGGTGCGGCTGGGGATCGTCGCCTATCTGGCCAGCGCCGAGGTGGCGGACTTCACCGAGCTGAAGGACCTGCTGGAGGTGACCCAGGGCAATCTCTCGGTCCACCTGCGCAAGCTGGAGGACGCCGGCTACGTGGCGATCGACAAGAGCTTCGTCGGCCGCAAGCCGCTGACCCGGGTCCGGCTGACCGACGAGGGGCGCGCGGCCTTCGGGGTCTATCTGAAGGCGATGAGCCAGCTGGTGGATCAGGCCGGCGGCGGTTAGAGGCCCATCTCCGCCCGCAGCTGCTTGGGCGTCACGCCCGCCGCCCGCAGCTCGCGCAGGGTCTGGGCCTTGTCGCGCTTGGCGTAGCGCCTGCCGTCGGGACCGACCAGCAGGCGGTGGTGGCGGTAGGTCGGGGTCGGCAGGTCCAGCAGGGCCTGCAGCAGGCGCTGGATGTGGGCGGCCTCGAACAGGTCCTGGCCGCGGATCACGTGGGTGATCCCCTGCAGGGCGTCGTCCAGGACCACGGCCAGGTGATAGGCCACGCCGACGTCCTTGCGGGCCAGGACGATGTCGCCGGCGGTCTCGGGGCGGGCGTGGATCAGGCCGGTCTCGCCGTCGGGGCCCGCGCCCTCCTCGACGAAGGCCAGGCCGTCGAAACCGCCCAGGGCGCCGCGGGCCGCGTCCAGCGACAGCCGCCAGGCGAAGGCCTCGCCGCGCTCCAGCCGCGCGGCCTCCTCGGCGGGCGGCAGCGGGCCGCCGACGAAGGGCCTGGCCGGCTCGTGCGGGGCGCGGCCGATGTCCAACTCCTTGCGGGTGCGGAAGCAGCGATAGACCAGGCCCTTCTCGCGCAGCACGTCGATGGCGCGGTGATACTCGGCCAGGTGCTCGGACTGGCGGCGGACGACGCGTTCCCACGTCAGGCCCAGCCAGGCCAGGTCCTCCAGGATCGAGGCCTCGAACTCGGGCCGGCTGCGGGTGGCGTCGATGTCCTCGATCCGCAGCACGAAACGGCCGCCCTCGGCCTGGGCGGCGTCGAAGGCCGTCAGGGCCGAGAACGCGTGGCCGCGATGCAGATGGCCGGTCGGGGAGGGGGCGAAGCGGGTGGCGAAGGTCATCTCCTCACCCGTAGCGGAACGTACGGGGGAGGTGGCTCGGCGCGCAGCGACGAGACGGAGGGGGCGTGCGGCGTTCGCCGATCAACAGATTCAGGCCTGGTCGAGCTTGGCGAACATGCCCAGATGTTCGAACACGCCGCGCAGGAAGGCCTCTTCGCCGCCCAGGGCCTCCTTCAGCGGCGCGAACTGCTTGAAGCTGATCATCTCGGCCAGGCCGTGGCCGGCGCACCAGGCGGCGATCGTGGCCAGCTCCAGGTCGATCGGCGAGGCCGTGCCGCCGCTGCGCTCGTCGATGGTGTTGCGCACCTGGCAGTAGGCGCCTTCTTCCTTCATCTGGTCGGGCAGGGCGTCCTTGTCGCGCGAGCAGTCGTACATCACGCGATAGAGGGCGGGGTTGTCGCGGGCGAAACAGACATAGGCCACGCCCAGGCTGGTCATCCGCTCCTTGCTGTCGACGGACTTGGCCCGCGCTTCGGTGAGGGCGGCGTCCAGGGCGTGCCAGCCTTCGTGGGCGACGGCGTCCAGCAGCTCGCCCTTGTCCTTGAAGTGGTGGTAGGGCGCGGCCGGGCTGACGCCCGCCTCCCGCGCCACCGCCCGCAGCGACAGCGCCGCCGGACCCTCGGTCTCGAGGATGCGACGGGCGGCCTCGACCAGGGCGCGGCTGAGGTCGCCATGGTGGTAGGGGCGGGCTTCGGACGGCGCCAAGGAGGAGGGAGTCTGGGTCATCTCCGACACTGTAACCGTTCCTGTTCAAAAATCCATCCTAACGGCGTAAAGATTCATCTTGACGTCGTTCAGATAGGTGTTATCTAAGCGCTGTCCAGATCGGACTCGGTCTGGAACGGGGGCGGCCTTCTCGATCACCGCGCCTCGCAACCCAAACTCAAGGATGTGTGTGATGACCAATACCGTCTTCGCTTTCGAAACCGCTCTCGACCGCATGGCCGTGGGCTTCTTCCTGGCCGCCGCCGTCGGCGTCGCCGCCGCCCTGATCGGCATCGCGATCTAAGCTCCGGTAGCGTTTGTGGCCGACGGGACCCAGCGGATCCCCACGCCGTCCCGCCGACACGATCGCCGCCGCCAGGAACCCGCCTGAAGTGTTCGAAGCCGCCCGCGCTTGCCCGCCGGCGGCTTTTGCGCGTCTTGATCCCGCGACGCGGGGCGCTTACGTCCGATCTTCCTGTCGCGGAACATCCCGCCGCGGGCCGGATTTTCCAGACATGACCCTTAGCTTCCCTTCCGCCGAGACGCGGCCATGAGCGTCGCCTTCACCAAGGAAGGCGACAGCGAGGCGTTCGCCGCCGACCTGCTGGACCGTCCGATCTCGCCGCATCCGAACCTGGTCACGGCCGACGGCCTGGCCGAGATCGAGGCGGCGCTCGCCGAGGCCCGCGCCGCCTACAGCGCCGCCCAGGCCGGCGGCGACGTCGCCCAGGACCGCACCGCCATGGCCCGCGCCACCCGCGACCTGCGCTACTGGTCGGCCCGCCGCGCCAGCGCCCAGCTGCGCGAGCGCGATCCGTCCGCCCAAGGCCTGCAGTTCGGCGACACCGTCACCTTCGACCGCGAGGATGGCCGCCGCCAGACCTTCCGCATCGTCGGCGAGGACCAGGCCGACCCCGCCAACGGCTCGGTGTCCTACGTCTCGCCGGTGGCCCGGGCCCTGCTGGGCAAGGGCGTCGGCGACACCGCCATGGTGGCCGGCGGCGAGGTGGAGATCATCGCCGTCGCCTAGGGCGTCGGGGCGGGAACCTCGAAGATGTCCATCCGGCCCGGACCCAGGGCCGGGCAATAGGCCGAATAGAACAGCACGCCCGGCCGCCTGGGATCGACGGCGGGTCCGTTGTTGATCGCCTCGGAACAGTTGATCGGCGCGGCCAGGACCTTGCGCGGGCCGAACCGCCCGTCGTTGCCGCGCCGGGCGCTGTTCAGCGTCACGCGGGTCTCGGCCTTCAGGTCGCCCGAGCTGAACACCAGGGTGCGGCCGTCGGCCAGGAAGGTCGCGTCGAAGTCGTCCAGCGGGCCATTGACCTCGGGCCCCAGGCCGCGCACCGGGGCGTCGCCCGCCAGCTCGCCCTCGAACAGGTCCTGCTTGCCCAGCCCGCCGTGGCCGTCGGACGAGAAGATCAGCCGCCCGTCGGCGGTGGGGGAAGGCGCCCATTCGTCGCCGGGCGTGTTGAAGCGCGGACCCAGGTTGCGCGGCGTTCCGAACGCCCCGGTCGCCGGGTTGCGGTCCACGGCGTAGAGGTCGTCGCCGCCCTGGCCGCCCGGGCGGTTGGAGAAGAAATAGACCGTCCTGCCGTCCGGCGAAAAAGCCGGATCGAAGTCGTTGTCGGGCCCGTCGAACGACACCGCCTCGGGCCTGGACCATCCCGCGCCGTCGCGGCAGGTCTGCAGGATGCGCCAGGGCGTCTTGGGCGCGCCGATCGACCCCCACAGCACGCATCGGCCGTCGGGGCTGAAGGCGGGGCGGACCTCGGTGTCGGGCGAATCGACCACGTCGGGCAGCAAGGGAACAGGCGGCCCGGACGCCAGAAGACCGGCCAGGACGATCGCGGCGAGGGCGGGTGGCGGCATGGCGAAGACTCCCCAAGGTCCGTCGCCGACCATAGCCGCGATCGTTCACGCGCCAAGCGCAAGGATGTCTTGGTTCTGTCGTCGAGTTGGCTCATCCTTTCCATGCGTTCGGGAGTGAATGGCGATTCCCGAGAACGCGCAGGAAGGAGGCCCGTCTTCAGTCCGACCGCGTATCCGCTCCATCGGAGCCCGTGCCGCTCCAGAGGGAGGCCCTGATGCAGGTGCTGTCCCGTCCACCGTCCGGCATGCCGGCGCTTGTCCTCAACGCCGACTATCGGCCCCTGAGCTACTATCCTCTGTCCCTCTGGCCCTGGCAGGAGGTGATCAAGGCGGTGTTCCTTGAGCGTGTCGACGTGGTCTCGACCTACGACCACGTGGTTCACTCGCCCTCGTTCGAGATGAAGCTGCCCAGCGTGGTGTCGCTGAAGCAGTACGTGCCGCAGGATCGTCCGCCGGCCTTCACCCGCTTTAACCTGTTCCTGCGCGACGGGTTCTCCTGCCAATATTGCGGTTCGCCCGACGAACTGACCTTCGACCACGTGATCCCCCGCTCGCGCGGCGGCCGGACCACCTGGGAGAACATCGTCACCGCCTGCGCGCCCTGCAATCTGCACAAGGGCGGCCGCACGCCGCGCGAAGCCGGCATGCATCCGTTCCACACCGCGCGCCGGCCCAGCATGCACGAGCTGCAGGATCGCGGTCGCCGGTTCCCCCCGGGACACCTGCACGCCAGCTGGCTGGACTACCTCTACTGGGACATCGAGCTGGAAGCCTAGACCGCGACGACACTGAGTCGCGAAAATGTCTACAAAACAAAGCTTTGTGGCTCTGCTTGCATCGACTCGCCGCTGGGCGGACCCCAAGGACGGGGGCCGTCCAGTGGGAGGGTTTCGATGCTTGCCAGTTCTTCGACGCCTTCGAGGCTTTCGATGCTTTCCGGTCCGACGCTTCACGAGCACGGACACGCCCTGAGCGTCAAACGTCGCCTAAGATGGCTGATGGCCGCCATGACGCTGGCCAACGTGGTCCTGTGGACCGTGGTGTTCGGGCTCTAGCGCGCAACCCGGGCGCCCGCTCACGGGTTCTATCCCCAACGCCTTCGGGCGAAAAATCGGGAGAGACCCCATGATCTTTGGCCATAAAAAAGAAGAAACCGGCCGCCACTTCACGCACGGCACCAGCGCCTCGACAGCCGACATGGCCAGCGACGGCAAGGTCCGGCACGAGGACAAGCACTTCGACGCTCCCCATTCCCGCGAGGCCGAAACCCCGCTGGCCGAGGGCGAGAAGCACGATCAGCTGGCCGAGAAGGTCGAGTGCTCGGAGAGCCGTCAGGAAGCCCTGCTGGACGAGGGACTGGAAGAAAGCTTCCCGGGCAGCGACCCGGTCAGCGTCAAGCGCATCACCTGACGCGGCTCAGGCCTGGCGCGGGAAGCGTCGGGCCGCCCGGCTGGCGAAGCCGCCGGTGGAGCGTTCGGCTTCCGCCTCGGCGGGAGCCGGGAAGGCGGCCTGGATCACCGGCGCCAAGCGGCGCGCGCCGCGACGGCGATCCTGGGCGGCGATCTCGGCGAAGGTCGCCGCGCCCCGTTGGCGGGCCATGGCGCGCAGGCCTTCGATGTGGCTGGCCAGATAGATGACGGCCACGCCGGCCGTATCGGCCAGCAGGTCGCCGATCGAGGCGCTGCGGTCGGCGGTGAACAGTTGGGCCGCCTCGACGCTGGCGCCCAGCAGGATCGCGGCGACGGCCAGGTCGTTGCGGCGCATGCGGGGGAAAGCCACGAACGAGACGGCGAGCAGGCCGCCGAAGGCCAGGGCGTGGGCCGCCTTGTCGCTCAGGCCGAACACCTGCTCCAGACCCGGCCAGGGACCCAGCATCAGCACCGCAGCGGTCAGGGCGCCGACCACCAGGACGGCGCGGGCGGTGGTCACGACATGGTTGGGCGTCAGCATCGGCTTCCTGGCTCGCTACGAGCCCAAAGCCTTAGGGCGCCTTGGCCTACAAGCCGTGAAGGAACAGGGTCAACGGAAGATGACCAAGGCCCGCCGCGCCCCGGATTCCGGGAGCGGCGGGCCCGCGGCGTCCGTTATTTCTTCGCCGGAGTCTTCTTGGCGTCCTCGGCCTTCTTCGCCTCGGCGGCCTTGGCCGCGTCGTCGGCCTTTTTCCAGGCCGCGTACTCTTCCAGATAGGGCTGGCGGCGCAGGATCTTGGAGGCCGGATCGACGATCACCGGCACGGCGTCGCCCACCTTGACGCGGCCGGTGTTGTCGCTCATCGGCGCGGCGACGATCTTGTCGCCGACCTTGACCTCGACCGGCATCGGGAAGGCCTTGCCCGACGGCGTCTTCCAGCTCAGCACCAGGTCGTCGCCGTCACGCGTGGTCAGCAGTTCCGGCAGCTTGGCCTGATAGAAGTAGGCGTCGAAGAACCACTGATAGTCCTTGCCCGTCACGTCGTTGACGATCTTGATGAAGTCCTTGGTCGTGGCGTAGCGCGGCGCGAAGTTGCCCGGCTTGGGATCGGGGCGGCCATAGACCAGGGTGCGCACCGACTTGAAGAAGGCCTCGTCGCCGATCGTCGCGCGCAGGGTGTGCATGACGTTGGAGCCCTTGGCGTAGATGTCGTTCGCTGGGCCGCCCTCGGGCTTGTAGACCTGATCCTCGGTCATCACCTTGTCGGAGACGATCGGGAAGGCGTTCTTGGACTGCACGCGCTGGGCGTTCAGGCGGGTCATGTATTCCATGTCGCCGTGCAGCCATTGCGAGAACAGCGGCTGCATGTAGCTGCCCAGGCCCTCGTGGATCCACATGTCGTCCCAGTCGACATTGGTCACCTGGTTGCCGAACCATTCGTGCGACAGCTCGTGCTGGAACAGCCAGTCGTAGCCGTAGACGTCCTTTTTGTACTCGTTGCCGTAGGCGTTCATGGTCTGGTGTTCCATGCCCAGGTGCGGGGTCTCGACGACGCCCAGCTTCTCGGACCGGAACGGGTAGGGGCCGATCATCTGCTCGAAGAAGTCGAGCGTGGTCGGGAACTCGGCGAACAGGGCCTTGGCCTTCGCCGGATCGTCGCTCTTCAGATACCAGTACTCGATCGGGAAGCTGTCGCCGAACCGGCTCTTGTAGGTCGCTTCCAGCTTGTCATAGGGGCCGACATTGACCGCGACGGCGTAGGTGTCGGGCTGCTTCTGGCGCCAGTGGAAGGTGCGCCAGCCGTCCTTCTCCTGGACGTCCACCAGCACGCCGCCGGCCGGGGCCGACAGCGGGGCGGGCACGGTCACGTAGAAGTCGACCTGCAGCGGTTCGCCGGTCGGGAAATCGATGCACGGCCAGAACAGGTCGCAGCCGTCGCCCTGCACGGCGCTGGCGATCCAGGGCTCGCCGGTCGGGGTGGTCTTCCAGACGAAGCCGCCGTCCCACGGCGCCTTCTCGGCCTCGTGCGGCTGGCCGGCGTAGCGGATCTGGACGGTCGTCTTGGCGCCGGCCTGGATCGGGGCGGCGAGGTTGATGGTCAGCCGGCCCTCGGGGTTGGTCCAGGTCGCGGGCTTGCCGTCGACCAGCAGGGCGCTGACCGCGAAGTTCTTGTCGAAGTCCAGGACGATGCGGGGCAGGGCGCTCTTGACCGCCAGGGTCAGGGTGGCGTCGCCCTCGATCGACTTGGTCTTGGGGATCACCTTCAGCTTCAGGTCGACGTGCTCGATCGACACCGCCGCTTCCTCGGCGGGCATCTGGCCGCCGGTGCCCAGGGTCAGGGCGGTGGTCGGCGTCGGCTTGGGCGGATTGACCGGAGTCGCGGCGTGAACCGCGCCGGCCAGCGCCAGCAACGAAACGGCGCACAGGGCCGCGGCCCGGCGGTGAAACTGGATAGGCAAAGCGAAACTCCCCTCGCGACGCGTTTTCTGGGCGACATGGGTAAGCTCGGCCACGCACGCCGCCAAGCGGGAAGTTTCGGGGGCGGTTATTCCCGCGTTTCAGCGAACGTGGGTCAGATCTTCTCGCTGATCTTGATCGCCGCGCGGCAGCCGGCGCGGATCACCGCCGACAGCAGCGGATAGGCCGGAGCTTCCAGGGCGCCTTCGCCGATGGCGATCTCCTTGTGGTGCAGCTCGTCGTCGCGGAACTGGCTGAGTTCGGCGGCCAGGGCCGGATCGCGGGCCTCCAGCTCGGCGATCTGGCCGGCGTAGTGCTGCTCGATCACCGTCTCCACGGCCTCGGTGCAGGCGTGGGCGGCCTTCTCGCCCAGCAGGGCGGTGCCGGCGCCCAGGGCGAAGGCGGCCGCGCGCCAGACGGGCGACATCAGGGTGGGGCGCACTTCCCGCTCGCCCAGCAGTTCGTTGAAGCGGCTCAGGTGGACCTGTTCGTGGCCCTCCATTTCCTGCAGCTGGTCGGCGATCCGCTCGCGGCCCGGAGCCTGGCGCATCACCGCCTGCTGGCCGCGATAGATGTGGACGGCCGCCAGCTCGCCGGCCTGGTCGACCCGCAGGATTTCCGCGAGCCGCGCCTTCTGGGCGCCGGCGCCGGGACGGGGAGGGACGGGCTGGCTCATCTCAGGCGGCCGTAGTCTTGGGCGAGGACTGGCGCAGGCCGGCGAAGAAGGATGCGATCGCCAGGCCCAGCGAGATCAGGGCGTTCCAGCCGGCCATCGACAGGCCCAGGAAGATCCAGACGGCCTTGTCGCACGACGGGGCCGAGATCTTGGCGCCCTTCAGCAGGGCGGCCAGGTCGCCGGCCGTGGCCTTGGCGCCGGCGGCGGCGCAGGCGGCGGGGCCGGGCCAGAACTTCCACTCCGCGCCGGCGTGGTAGACGGCCACGCCCGCGCCGTACAGGAAGCCGATCCCCAGCAGCAGGACCAGCGGCTTGCGCACGCGGTCGGCCCAGGGCGTGCGCGACAGCACAACGCCGGCCAGCGCCACCGATCCGGTGACCCAGTAGACTTCGCGCTGCTTGAGGCACAGCAGGCAGGGCGCCAGCTTGCCGAAGGTCTCGAAGGCGTGGGCCGCGCCCAGCATGACGGCGCAGGCGAGGAAGGCCACGACGGCCCATTGCTCGGCGATCAGGTCCAGCGCGCCCCGAGTCGGGGCCGGGCCCGTGGCGCGGATATGGACCACCTTGTCGTCGATGTTCTCGATCGTCATCCCGCGCACGCTCCGCCACTGCTTCCACCCAAGAAGTGGCTCGCCCCGAGGCCGATGACAAGCAGGGCGATCAGGATGCCGGCGAACAGGGCCAGGCGGCGCTCGATCACCGGCATCATGGCCGGGCCGAATTTCTTGACCACGAAGGCCACCAGGAAGAACCGCATGCCGCGCGTGAAGACGCAGGCGGCGACGAAGATCGGCAGGCTGAACTTCAGCAGGCCCGAGGTGATGGTGATCAGCTTGAACGGGATCGGGGTGAAGCCCTTGATGATGATCACCCACGAGCCGTAGCGGTCGTACCAGCATTCGGAATCGCGCAGGGCGTCGGGCTTGCCCAGCACCGCCAGCAGATGCTGGGCGGCCTCGTGGAAGAAGTAGCCGATCGCGTAGCCCAGCAGGCCGCCCAGCACCGAAGCCACCGTGCACAGGGCCGCGTAGCGCCAGGCCTTCTCCGGCTTGGCCAGCACCATGGGGGCCAGCATGATGTCGGGGGGGACGGGAAAGAACGAGCTTTCGGCGAACGAGACGGCGAACAGGCTGGCGGGGGCATGACGGGAGGCGGCCAGGCCCATGACCCAGTCGTAGAGGCGACGCAGCATGCGGACTCCGAAAAGAGGACGCGCCGTAGCTAGCAGGCGACCATGACCTTGTCGCGGCGGTTCGCGCGATCGCGTGCAATCCTATTGGAATTGCGGCCCCGGGTGGCTATCACGCGCGTTCGACGGCGCTAGCTGTCCAAATTCTTCGAAAGACCATCCCATGAGCGACACGCTTCCCGACCGCCTGGCCACCAACCCGAGCAGCCCCTACCACGACGCCGACGTCCTGGAGCGCGGCGTGGGCATCGTCTTCAACGGCGTCGAGAAGACCAATGTCGACGAGTACTGTGTCAGCGAGGGCTGGATCCGCGTGACCGCCGGCAAGGCCGTCGACCGCAAGGGCAACCCCATGACCATCAAGCTGCAGGGCAAGGTCGAGCCCTACTGGCGCAACGACAACGCCGAGGGCTGAGGTCCATGCCTCCGCGCCGCCTGATCGACCTGCCCGGCTTCGCCGACCTGGAGACCCGGGCGCTGATGAAGCCGTCGTTCGCCGATCCGGAGGCGCGGGCCCAGTTCCCCGAGATCGATCAACTGGCGCGCGACACCTTCGGCCTGACGGCCGACGAGGCGGCGCTGATCCCCGATCCGCCGGGCTGGGACGGCATCGACGTCAAGTCGATGCGCGACCAGGCCGACCAGTTCGAGCTGGAGGGCTGGGACGTCACCGACGACAAGCGCCGGCCGCTGCGGATCCTGGGCCATTTCAGCCATCCACTGTGGCTGGCCCTGCGCGGCGTGGCCGGTCATCTGCCGTTCGAACCCGAGCCGGAGGACTTCGATCCCTCGGCCTCGTCCCTGGCGGCCGAAGCCGCGAAGTTCCGGCGGGATAAGCGCTAGCTAGCGCTTCTTGCCCAGCTCGGCGCCGATGTCCTTGATCGAATTGCCGACCTTGCGGTGGGCCGCCACCAGCTGGTCCTTGGTCACGCCCCAGCGCTTCATCCAGTATTCGACCTGATGGCGCTCGCGCGGATCCAGGCGGTCCTCGTCGCGGAAGTCGCGCTTGCCCTTGGGAACGCCCATCTTCGTCTCCTTCGCTACCCCTAGCGGCCTATCCCGCGCGGCGGGCGTTGTCGAGGCGGGGACCAGAACACGGAAAGGCTCCGCATGAGCGACCCCGACCTCGAATCCATGGCCCAGGACGAGCTTTCCCGCGCCATGACCCTGACCTGGCGCGACCTGAACAAGGTGATTCCCTGGGGCGACACCTTCGAGGGCATCTCGCCGGCCGGGCGCAATGTCGAGGTCGAGCGCAATTACCTGTGGGCCGGCGAGCCGGGCGGCGACATCCTGTGCGAGGTCGCCGTCTATGGCGGCCCCAGCCGCTACGACCAGGGCGCCCGGGCTAGAGGCGTGATTTCCGCGCCTTCCAGATAACCTTGGTCGTGCAAGCTGGGCCATCATGCGTTAACCATGTGACTCTTGCTTGCCTGATGCTGGAGGGGGTCCGGTGTACCAGTCAGAGTTTCCCGTCGATACGCCGGTTCCGATCTTCGATCCCACCCTGCTGGCGGGGATCGCCCTGGTCGTGCTGGCCGTCGCCGTCCTCACCTATTTCATCGGCAAGCACGTCGGCGGACGCGGGCGCGACGACCGCTGGCGCGAGGCGCCCAAGACCATCCACGAGGCGATCAAGGCCAAGTGCGTGGCGGCCACCAGCGCCCCGTCGGGCGAACTGCTCTACAAGGCCCAGGAACTGGTCGAGGAAGTGCAGCGCCGGATCGGTCCGGTGCTGGCCTTCGGCGGTCCGGCCGCCAAGGCGCTGAAGGGCATCACCGAGGCGCTCAAGGGCGAGCCGCTCGAGGAGAAGGACAAGGACAAGCCCAAGGGCGCGCACGGCGCGCACGGGGGCAAGAAGGACGACAAGCACGGCCACGGCCATGGCCACGACGACGGCCACGGCGGCCACGGCCACAAGTCGGAGACCGAGCTGGAGCTGGCCGCGGCCAATGTCACGATCCTGGGCGGCCAGACCCTGGTGCTGACCGGCCACCGCCCCGAGCCCGACCACGGTCCCGGACACGACGAGCACGAGGACGAAGAGCCGAAGGTGCTTGACCACAAGGACTATTCTCGCCAAGTCCGCATGGCTGTTGTGGAATTTTCCGATTTCTGGAGCCGGGGCGATTGTCTCAACGAACTTCGACGCTGCCAGGCGGCGCTGACCCAGACCGAGCCGTTCGAGGACGACAAGGGCGCGGGGAAGCACTGACGAGTCGGGTCCACCTTCGCCCGGCGCCCCTTCGCTGTGCGTCCTGGCGGCCGGTTGCACAACCGGCGAGCGAAAACCGGGCTTTCCCATCCTCCGACCCGGCCGTGATTGAGCGGGGCCGTGGCGCCGCGCCAGATCGGGACCTGTCGACGCGAGCGACCGCCAGAGTCGCGGGCGTAAGGAGGACGAAAGGAAGCCCATGGCCGCGACGGTCTCAACCATGACTCAGTTCCCCGCCGAAGGCGCGCCCGACCACGTCTCGCTGGCCGATTACCTGCCCTATCAGCTGGTCGTCGCCGCCAATGCGGTGACCCGCCTGGTGTCCCGCGCCTACGAGGACCGTTTCGGCCTCAGCATCCCGCAGTGGCGGCTGATGTCGGTGCTGGCCGAGGGCGCCCTGACCCAGCAGGCCGCCGTCGTGCGCACGGCCATGGACAAGGTGCGCGTCAGCCGCGCCGCCCAGGACCTAGTCGAGCGCCGCCTGGCCGTGCGGATCAGCAACCGCGTGGACCGGCGTTCGCACAGCCTGGAGCTCACCGCCGCCGGCCGCCGCCTGTTCGCCGAGATCGTGCCCCTGGCCCGCGCCTACGAAGCGGCGCTGCTGGCCGGCCTGCAGCCCAGCGAGGTGACCACGCTGAAACGCCTGCTGGGCCAGCTGGAATCCGCCGCCGGCACGCTCTACGGGGCGGACATCGTGGCCAACTCCGCGCGCGCCGAATAGGCGGCGCCGGCGGGGACGTCCCGTCTCGATCGGATTGTCGGAAGAGTATGGTGCGGGCGGTCGGGGTCGAACCGACACTCCTTTCGGAACCGGATTTTGAGTCCGGCGCGTCTACCAGTTTCACCACGCCCGCGCTTCGGTCCGGCCCGGAGGTCGGCGAAGGGAGGGTTGTCTAGCAAAGGCTCGGCGCGCGCGCCAGCCGCCTTTCGACGGCTGGACGCCCAAGCTTCAGTGCGTCGCATCGAAATCCGGCGTCTGGGCCTTCACATAGGCTTCCCAACCCGCCCGGTCGTGGAAATCCAGGCCTTTGTCCCAGGCCGCGCCCATGTAGTAGACGAACGGCTTGCCGGGCTCGACCTTGACCAGGACGATGTAGTTGTCGGCGTCCTGGCGCACCTCGACCAGGGCCTTGGGATCGACCATCAGGGCGATGCCCATGGTGCCCTTCACCGGATCGGTCGGCTCCCAGTACGACACGCGCCCGGCGCCCAGCGCGTCCTTGGTGAACACCCCGCCCGCGCCCTGGTGGGTGGCCTTGCGCTTGCTGATGCCGATGCCGACGATCAGCGGGCCCGGCTTGTCGGAGCTGATGGTCGAGACCATCCGCGTGAAGTTGGTGCCCAGGGGCAGGGTGAAGGTGCGGGTCTCCCAGACCTTGCGGTCCACATCGACCGGCCAGGGGGCGTAGTCGACCTTGAACGAGGCCACGTCGCCGCCGGTCTTGAGGATCTCGTAGGACTTCCAGTTGCGCGAGGTCCACAGCTTGTTGTCCTGCCAGACGCCCAGGCCGCCCGCGCCGCGGAAGGTGTTGACGTCGTAGAAGTCCATCCCTTCGCCGTGGAAGTCGTGCTGCTTGCCCGTCTTCAGCTGGCGCTCCATGAACGGCCAGCGCACCAGCTTGCCCCAGGCGTCGATGCCCGAAGTCGAGGGCGGCTCGGCCGCCTCCAGCGCGGGGCCGTAGATGCGGTGGGCGGTGCGGTCGTTCTCCCAGAGGATGTCGTCGAAGCGATAGGGCGCGTAGGCGACGATCGCTCGGGGCTTCTGGCCCTCGGCGTCGGGCTTGGTCAGCACCGGCTCGACCAGCGGGGGCAGGCCTCCCCCTGCTTGAGGGGCGGGCTGGGCCTGGGCACAGGCCAGGGCGGGCAGGGACAGGCTCGCGGCGACCGCGAGGGACAGCATCAGCTTGGACATGGGGCGCTCGCTCTAGATTTCGGTGCGCCGAGCCAGCTCGCGTCGCTGCTCGGCCATTTTCTGGCGGGTCTGCTGGAGGGCGTCCAGCTCGGTCACGGCCAGCAGGTCGTCGATCACCTGGGCCAGATGGACGTGGATCGCCTGGCGGGCCGCCTTGGGATCGCGCTGGCGCAGGGCGGCGATGATCTGGCGGTGCTCCTCGACGAAGTCGCCGCCGCCGTGGGCGCGGGCCCGGCGCAGCATGGTCACGCAGCCGGGCGACTGCAGGCGCAGGGTCCACAGGTCCTCGACCCCGGCCTCGATGGCGGCGTTGCCGGTGGCGCGGGCTATGGCCAGGTGGAATTCCTGCTCCAGCCGCTCGACCTCGTCGGGCGCGAAGCTGCGGGCCATCTGGCCGACGATCTGGTCCAGATGGGCCAGGTTCTCGTCGGTGACGGTGGCGGCCGACAGGGCGCACGCCTCGCCCTCGAACAGCCGCCGCGCCTCGGTCAGCTCCAGGGCCCCGACCTCGACCTCGACCGGATCGTCCACGCCCGGCGCCGCGACGGCGTTGACATAGACGCCCGATCCCTGGCGCGCCTCGACCAGGCCCTGGAACTCCAGGGCGATCATCGCGTCGCGAATGGTCGGACGACTCACGCCGAAGTCGTCGGCCAGTTCGCGCTCGGAGGGCAGCTTGTCGCCCGGCCCGTAGCGGCCGTCGTTGATGGACGTGGCGATCGCGCGGGCGATCTGCTGATACAGCTTCTGGGGGTCTTGGGCGCCGGTGGTCATGTCGATCATCCTAGCGGGCGGCGGGGCGACGGCGTCAAGGCTTGGCCAAGACGGGCAGTCTCGACACCTCGCTGGCGGCCAGCAGGAACGCGCCGACGCCGTACAGCTGGGTGTCGTCCGGCCCCACCTGGTCAGGCGCCGCGCCCACGCGCTGCACCCAGCCCAGCTTGCCGTCCGGCTCGACCGCGGCGGTCAGGGCGGTCCAGCCCTTGTCGACCGCCGGACGATACTGGGCGGCCGGCAACAGGCCGTGGTTCACGCCCCAGGCCAGGCCGTAGACGAAGAAGCCGGTGCCGCTGGTCTCGGGCGTCTTCTGCGGCTCCAGCAGCGACACCGGCCAGTAGCCCTGGTCCCCCTGCAGGGTGACGATCTTGGCGGCCATCTGCTTGAACAGCGCCTCGTAGCGCGGCCGGCTGGGATGGTCCTTGGGCAGGTCCTGCAGGATGCGGGCGATCCCGGCGAAGGCCCAGCCGTTGCCGCGGCCCCAGAAGATCTTGGCGCCGGCGTCGCTGCGCTTGGCGATGAAGCGGCTGTCGCGGAAATAGAGGTGGTCGGCCTTGTCGTAGAGCAGGTCGGTGGTCGCCCAGAACTCGCTGTCGGCGTGGGCCAGGTAGCGCGGGTCCTTGGTTTCCTTGGTCAGGGCGATCCAGGCGGGCGGGGCCATGAAGATGGCGTCGCTCCAGCACCAGCGGGCCTGGCAGTAGGGATCTCCGCCCTGCGGCGGCTTGGCCTCGAAGCCCAGATCGACGTGCGAGGGATCGGCCAGGACGGCGTCGAACCGGGCGCGGGTCGGGGCCAGCTTGGCCGCGTCATGGGTGCGGGCTGCCGACCATATCCACACCGCGCTGGTGGCGTCGGCGTCGGCGTGGCGCGGTCGCTTGTCGAAGCCCCAGCCTTCCTTCTCGCCGTGGGCGAGGATGGCGGCGGCGTACTTGGGGTCGTTCTGGGCGTCGGCGAAGGTGGTCAGGCCGATGTAGAACGCCGCCTGGATCCAGTCGCGCGGCGCCTCGGTGTCGCGCCGGAACTGCGAGGCGGGCACGTAGTCGAAGTTGTCCATGTGGGCCAGCTGCCAGTCGGCCACATGGGCGCCGGCGGCGAGGACCGCTGCGTTGGCCGGAGCCTTCGCGGCGGCGGCGGGCTTGGCGGGTGTCGCCGCGCAGGCCTGCATCGGTCCCATCAGGGCGGCCGTCGCCAGAAGAACTCCCGTCAGGCGTCGCAGCATCGTCTCGTCTCCCAATCGTTCTTGTTCTTGTCGGGGCCGTCCGCGCCCTAGCGCAGGTCGGCCAGGGTCAGGTGGTCCATGTCGTCGAAGTCCAGGTTCTCGCCGCCCATCGACCAGACGAAGCGGTAGGCGGCCGTGCCCACGCCGCTGTGCATCGACCAGCTGGGCGAGAACACCGCCTCGCCGTCGTCCATGAACACCGTCCTGGGATTGGTCGGCTCGCCCATGATGTGCATCACCCGGGCGGGGGCGGCGTCGAAATACATGTAGATCTCGCTGCGCCGGCCGTGGGTGTGCGGCGGCATGGTGTTCCACACGTTGCCGGGCTCCAGCTCGGTGAAGCCCATGACCAGCTGGCAGGTCTCGACGAGGCCGGGGCGGATGCTCTGGCGGATGACCCGGCGGTTGGCGGTCTTCTGGTCGCCCGCCTGGATCGCCCGCGCCTCGGCCTTGCGAACCACCGTGCTGGGGTGGGCGGCGTGGGCCGGGTAGCTGACGAAGTAGAACTTGGCCGGGGCGTCGACCGAAGCGCTGGCGAAGGTCACCGCCTGGACGCCGCGGCCGACATACAGGCTGTCGAGGTTGTCCAGCTCGTGGCGCGCGCCGTCCAGCTCGACCCAGCCGGGGCCGCCGATGTTGATCACGCCCAGCTCGCGCCGCTCGCAGAAATAGCTCGAGGCCAGGCGACGGTCGGTGGGCAGGGGCAGGGGGGCGGCCAGCGGGGCCGCCGAGCCCACCACGGCGCGATCGACCTCGACATAGGTCATCGACACCTGGCCGGGCTGGAACAGGTCGCCGATCACGAAGGTGTCGCGGATGTCCTCGGCGGTCATCCGGCGCAGGCCTTCGCGGTCCGTGCTGGGGCGCAGCTTCATGCCGGGTCCGCTCATCGGGCGCGCTTCGCTGGGTGGCCGAACGATCGGGGCGCGGAGAGCGGCGCCGTCGCGTGCGGTGATGTGCGGATCATTCGCCCCTCAATCCTTGTGACCGATCTGGCATTACCAATTTGCCACTCAGTCGCAAGGCTAAATGACCATATTCCACAGCGATGCGCAAAGGCGTCGGCGCGATTGAGCGGGTGGGGGCGGATAAGCTCTCGCATTTTCAGCAACTTACGGCGAAATGACAACGATGTCACGACTTACTTGACAATTTACCTGACCAATGGCTCTTTTTGGCCTTACCAAATTGGGCGCTCATAATTGACCGGATGAACCGGCTGGGCGCCGTGCGAGGAAGCGAGGGGAGAGACATGAGAACCATTCAACGCGCCCTGCTGGCGTCGACCGCCGTGATCGCCGTGGTGGCGGGGACCGGCGTCGCCCAGGCCCAGTCGTCCGATCCGTCGGTCCAGCTGGAGGAGATCATCGTCACCTCGACCAAGCGCGCCGAGCGCCTGCAGGACGTGCCGGTGTCGGTGACCGCCCTGACCCAGGACGTCATCGACCGCAACAACGTCCGCGAACTGGGCGACGTGGTGAAGCTGTCGCCGGCCATCTCGATCGACTACGGCAGCCAGCCCGGCAATTTCAGCATCAAAATGCGCGGCATCGGCACCTTCTCGAACGGCATCGCCGTCGAGTCCGACGTCGCGGTGGTCATCGACGACGTGCCGATCGGCTTCCAGGCCGCGGCCTTCAAGGACCTAATCGACGTCGAGCGGGTGGAAGTGCTGCGCGGTCCGCAGTCGACCCTGTTCGGCAAGAGCGCCATCGCCGGCGTGCTGAACATCGTCACCGCCGCCCCCTCCAGCACCTTCGGCGGCAAGGCCATGGCCCTGGTCACCGACGACGGTGAAAAGCGCCTGGGCTTCACGGTCACCGGACCGGTCAGCGACACCGTGCGGGCCCGCCTGACGGTGTCCAAGAGCGATTACGACGGCAACCTCAAGAACCTGACCACCGGCAAGAACGTCAACGGCAGCTCGGGTCTGACCGTCACGGCGAAGGTCGAGTGGACCCCGACTGAGAACCTCAAGTTCAGCCTGGCCCCGCGCTTCAACCACAACGTCTCCAGCTGCTGCGCCAGCGCGATCACCGAGCTGACGCCGGGCCTCAACTACCAGGGCGAGCCGGCCTTCCCGGCGACCCTGACCCTGCGCGGCATCACCATCGACAAGAACAACCACTTCATCCGGGCCGACGACCGGATCGGCGGCGGCAATTCCGAGGTGTTCGGCACGACCGCCCGCATGGACTACGACTTCGGCGAGGGCTCGATCCTGAAGGGCCACACCTTCTCGTCGATCACCTCGCACGACCGCTGGAAGATGCGCGACTTCCAGGACATCGACGGCACCGACCAGCCGTTCCTGCTGGGCTTCCCGGTCGCCAGCCCGTCGGGCATCAACAGCGGCGCGGTGATCAACGGCTACTTCCACGCCTCGTCCTGGACGCAGGAGTTCCGCCTGACCTCGCCGGGCAGCGGTCCGCTGCGCTACGTGGCCGGCCTGTGGTACGCCAAGAACGACCTGGACCGGTTCCTGGACCGCGGCCCGGTGCTGCAGCTGGCCCGCTACCTGGCCGAAAGCACCAACGAGAACTACTCGGCCTACGCCAACGCCACCTACGACATCACCGACAAGCTCAGCCTGACCGGCGGCGCGCGCCTGAACCGCCAGAAGATCAGCTACAACTTCGACAAGACGATCTTCGCCAGCACCACGCCCGGCGCGGCCACCACCCACCAGTATTTCGGCCAGTCCGACCAGGACGACGCCGTGACCGGCAAGATCGGCGTCCAGTACAAGGTCACGCCGGACATCATGACCTTCGCGACCTATTCGACGGGCTACAAGGGTCAGGCCTATGACCTGGTCAGCACCTTCGACGCCAAGATCGCGGCGAACATGCCGGTGCCGCCCGAGACGGCCAAGAACTACGAGCTGGGCTTCAAGAGCAGCCTGCTGGACCGCCGCGTCTACTTCAACGCCACCCTGTTCAAGGCCGACTATCGCGGCTTCCAGACCTCGGTGACCTCGTTCCTGCCCGACGGCACGTTCCTGACCTTCCTCAACAGCATCGGCCACCTGCGCACCCAGGGCCTGGAGCTGGACGCCGTGGCGCGGATCACCTCGAACTTCCGCCTGAACGGCGCCTTCGCCTACACCGACGCCACGGTCGTCGATTTCCCGAACGGGCCCTGCTATTCGGGCCAGCCGACCCTGGCCGGCTCGCCGCTGCCCGTCGGCCAGGTGGGTGCGCCCGGTACCTGCTACACCCAGCTCCAGCCCATCGTGGCCGGCAAGCCGCAGACCGTCAGCGGCCGCCAGCAGAACCTGCACGGCGCGCACCTGAACAACGTGCCCAAGTACAAGTTCAGCATCGGCGGCCAGTACGACATCGACTTCCCCGACAGCGTGCCGTTCAAGGGCTTCATCGGCGCCAACGTCCGCTGGCAGGACGACATCAACTTCTCGCTCAGCCAGGACCCGCGCACGATCCAGAAGGCCTACAGCATCACGGACCTGAACGTCGGCATCGCCGACCGCGACGGCAAGTACAAGCTGACCGCCTTCGCCAACAACCTGTTCGACAAGCGCTACGCCCAGGGCCTGGGCAACGGCACCTCGGGCTACAGCAACCCGGCCATCCCGACGGCCCAGGGTCGGACCTGGTTCCCCGGCCGCGACGCGTTCCGCTACTTCGGCGCGCGCCTGGACGTGAACTTCTAGACCTCCCCGTTTCATCCCCACTGTTGGCCGGTCCCGTTCGCGGGCCCGGCCAATTTTTTTGCGTGCTGCGACGCCGGGGGCGCGCCACGGGGCGGGTCGGCTGTGCTATTGGCGCGCTCTTGCTGGCGAACTTCCGCCTGAACGAGTGCGACCCGAATGTCCGACGCCGCCGACGACCGCGACCCCATAGACCCGACGCCGCCCCCGGAAGGGGCATCGGACGCGGTCGCCGAAGGGCCGCCCGTGGCCGAGGTCCTGGAAGCGGCGACGCCCAAGCGCAAGCCGCGCACCCGCAAGGCCAAGCCCAAGGTCGACGCTGCGCCGGCTGAGGTGGACGAGCCTGAGGCCGTCGCTGAGCCTGAGGCCGTGATCGCCGACCCGCCGGCGCCGGAAGTCTCGGAAGCCGTCGTCGAGACCGCCGAGGAGCCGGTCGAACCCGAGGCGGTCGAAACGCCCGAGCCCGAAGCGGCCGAACCGCCGCCTCCGCCGCCGGCCAAGCCGCCGATCTGGAAGCGGCGGCCCTGGCAGATCGGCGCCGCCGCCTCGGTGGCGGTCGTGATCGCCATCGTCGTGTCGCTGCTGTGGTCGCTGCCGTTGGGCCGGGCGCTGGAGCCCCTGGCCAATCCGACCCTGGTGATCGTCGCCTCGGACGGCTCGCCGATCGCCCGCCGCGGCTCGTACAAGGAGGCGCCGGTCGACGTCGCCAAGCTGCCCGCCTACGTGCCCGGCGCCTTCATCGCCATCGAGGACCGGCGCTTCTACAAGCACATCGGCGTGGACCCGAAGGCGATCCTGCGGGCCGTGGGGGCCAACGCCAAGGCCGGCGGGGTGTCCGAGGGCGGCTCGACGATCACCCAGCAGCTGGCCAAGAACGCCTTCCTGTCCAACAAGCGCACCTTCCGCCGGAAGATCCAGGAGGTGCTGATCGCCCTCTATCTGGACGCCCGCCTGTCCAAGGACGAGATCCTGTCGCGCTACCTGTCGTCGGTCTATTTCGGCGACGGGACCTTCGGCCTGGGCGCGGCCTCGCGGCACTATTTCGACAAGACGCCCGAGCAGCTGTCGGTGGGCGAGGCGGCGATGCTGGCGGGCCTGGTCAAGGCGCCGTCTCGCTGGGCTCCCACCGAGAACTTCGAAGGCGCCAGGACGCGGATGAAGACCGTGCTGGGGGCCATGGTCGACACCGGGGTGATCACCCAGGCCCAGGCCGACCGCGCCGAACGGCAGGTCCACGTCCAGGCCGGCCGCCCCAAGCTGCCGACCGGCTCGTACTTCGCCGACTGGGTGTTCCCGCAGGCCAAGGCGGTGTTCGAGAACACCTACGGCGAGACCGTGGTCCGCACCACCCTGGACCCGCGCCTGCAGGCCCAGGCCGAGAAGATCCTGAACGACGCCATCGCCCGCGACGGCAAGGTGTTGAACGTCACCCAGGGCGCGATCGTCGCCATGCGCACCGACGGCCGGATCGTCGCCATGGTCGGCGGCCGCGACTACAAGGTCAGCCAGTTCAACCGCGCCGACGCCGAGCGCCCGCCGGGATCGGCCTTCAAGCTGTTCGTCTATCTGGCGGCCATCCGCCAGGGCATGACCCCGACCACCCCGATCCTCGACGCCCCGGTCCAGGTCAGCGGCTGGACGCCCAAGAACCACGAGGGCAAGTACGCCGGCCGCGAGGTGCCGCTGATCACCGCCTTCGCCGCCTCGTCCAACGTGGCGGCCGTGCGCCTGGCCCACGACATCGGGCGCGACCCGATCGTCAAGACGGCGCGCGACCTGGGCATCACCGATCCCATCCCGGACGACCTGACCCTGGCCCTGGGCACCGGTCCCATGAGCCTGGTGCGGCTGACGGCGGCCTATGCGGCCATCGACGCCGGCGAGGCCCCGGTGATCCCGCACGGTCTGGCCGACTGGAAGAAGCCCGCCAACGTCCACCCCCTGACCAAGGCCGAACTGGCCAGCATGCGCGACCTGCTGCGCTCGGCCACCCAGCGCGGCACGGGCATCGAGGCGGCCATCCCGGGCGCCTTCGGCAAGACCGGCACCAGCCAGGATTCCCGCGACGCCCTGTTCGTCGGCTATGTCGGCGACCTGGTGATCGGGGTCTGGGTGGGCAACGACGACAACAGCCCGATGAACGGCGTGGTCGGGGGCGGCCTGCCGGCCAAGATCTGGAAGAGCGTGGCCACCTGGGCCGTCAACCGCGACGCGCCCAAGCCGGCCGAACCCGAAGGCGACGACGCCGTCTCGGCGGCCGAAGACCCGACCCTGCTGAACCCGGACGGGACGCCGGTGGACGGCGCGGTCCCGGTCGAGGGGGCTGCTCCGGCCGATCCGAACGCGCCGCCCGTGCCGGCGCCGGGCCCTGCGGCGCCTGCGGTTCCGGCCGCGCCGGTGGTCACCGCTCCGGCGGCGCCCGCGACGGATCGCCCCGCCAACTAGGAGCTAAACCCGTTGTCATCCCGGAAGCCTCGCAGAGGCTGTCCGGGACCCAGGAGACTGGGCTGGCGCGGTGCGGTTCACCTGGGTCCCGGACAAGCGCTCCGCGCTTTCCGGGATGACAACGCTGGGCGCTACTTCGCCGCGCTGGCGGCGCGCAGCGCGATCTCCTCGCGCTTGCTGGCCAGGCGTTCGCGGGTCTGCTCCATGGCCTCCAGCTCGGCGGTCAGCAGCAGGTTCTCGATCAGCCCGCCCAGGTGGGTCTGCATGGCGGCGCGGGCGGCCTTGGGGTCGCGGGTCCGCAGGGACTCGATGATGTCCTGGTGCTCGTCGTTCAGCGGCCGCTTGCGCACGTGCCGGGCCTTTTCCAGCATCTGCATGCACAGGCGCGACTTGTAGCGCAGGTCCCAGGTGTTCTCGACCACGCGGACGATGGCGCTGTTGCGGGTGGCCTGGGCGATGGAGATGTGGAACTGGCGGTCGGCCAGTTCGGACTGCTCCTTGGTCGCCTTCTCGCTGTTCATCTCGGCCACCAGGGTCTCGAGATAGGCCAACTCCTCGTCGGTGATCAGGGTGGCGGCCAGGGCGGCGGCCTCGCCCTCGAACAGGCGGCGGGCCTCGGCTTGGTCGAAGGCCCCGATGTCGAGGTCGCGCGGCGGCGGGGGCGGCTGGCCCCCGGCGCGGACATAGACGCCCGAGCCCTGGCGGGCCTCCAGCAGGCCGCGCATCTCCAGGGCGATCACCGCCCGGCGGATGGTGGGACGGCTGACGCCGAACTCCTCGGCCAGGTCGCGTTCGGAGGCCAGGCGCTGGCCGGGCTGATGACGGCCGTCGGCGATGGCCTGGCCGATGTCCGCGGCCACGCGCTGGTAGAGGCGCAGGGGATTGGCGGCGGCCGTCGTCGTCATCTTCGTCTCAACCCTCTCGACAGCGCTATCTTAAGCGGCGTCGCGGCGGAAGGGTAGGGTGGTCTGGCCCGTTGGCCTAGTCCGCCGGGGGAGGCGCGCCGCCGCCGCTCATCGCCTTGTTGGTCAGCCAGATGCAGGGGATCAGCAGCACCGCCAGCCAGGCCGAGGCGCGGAAGAAATCCACCGTGGCCAGCAGGTAGGCCTGGTTGACCACCTGGGCGGTCGCCGCGCCCACCGCCTGGGCGTGGGACAGGCCGACGGCCTGCATGCGCTCGACCGCCGCCAGCCAGGCCGGGTCGTTGGAGCCCATGGTCTCGGCCAGGCGCGTCTGGTGCAGCGACTCGCTGCGGTCCCAGATGGTGGTGACCAGCGAGGCCGCGAAGCTGCCCGCGGTGATCCGCGAGAAGTTCGACAGGCCCGAGGCCGAGGGCAACTGGTGCGGCGCGATCCCGTTCAGCGAGATGGTGACCATCGACAGGAAGAAGGTGCTCATGGCCACGCCCTGCACCAGCATCGGCCAGACCAGGGCCTTGAAGTCGACGTCGGGCGTGAACTCCGAGCGCATGAAGAACGACAGGGCGAAGGCGGCCATCGACAGGCTGGCGGTCCAGCGGGCGTCGACTTTCTGCATGATGCGGGCGGCGAACGGCGTCAGGATCACCGCGACCACGCCGCTGGGGGCGGCGACCAGGCCGGCCCAGGTGGCGATGTAGCCCATGCGGGTCTGCAGCCACAGCGGCTGCAGCAGGTTGCTGCCGAAGAACACCGCGTAGCCGAGACAGAAGGCCAGGGTGCCCAGGGCGAAGTTCTTGGACTTGAACAGCGACAGGTCGACGATCGGGTGTTTCTCGCCCAGTTCCCAGATCACCCAGGCGATGAAGCCGACGATGGCCACCAGCAGTTCGACGACGATGGCCGGCGAGTTGAACCAGTCGGCTTCCTTGCCGGTGTCCAGCATCACCTGCAGGGCGCCGACCCAGATCAGCAGCAGCATGAAGCCGGTCGTGTCGATCGGGACCTTGCGGGTGGGCGTCTCGCGGCTGGCCAGCGGCCGCCAGCAGAAGAAGGCGCAGATCAGGCCGACGGGCACGTTGATCAGGAAGATCCACGGCCAGGCGATGTTGTCGGAGATGTAGCCGCCCAGGATCGGCCCGCAGATCGGCGCCACCAGGGTGGTCATCGACCAGATGGCCAGGGCCGTCCCGCGCTTGTGGGCGGGGAAGATCATGATCAGCAGGGCTTGCGAGCCCGGGATCATCGGGCCCGAGACCAGGCCCTGCAGCAGGCGGAAGCCGATCAGAGAGGTCAGGCTCCACGAGATCCCGCACAGGAACGAGGCGATGGTGAACAGCAGCACCGAGACCACGAAAGTCTTCACCACGCCGTAGCGCCCCATCAGCCAGCCGGTCAGCGGCACCGAGACGCCGTTGGCCACGGCGAACGAGGTGATCACCCAGGTGCCCTGGCTGGTGCTGACGCCCAGATTGCCGGAGATGGTGTTGATCGAGACGTTGGCGATGGTGCTGTCCAGCACCTGCATGAAGGTGCCCAGCGCCAGGGCGATGGCGGTCACGCCCAGCGTGACCCCCGTCAGCGGCGCTGGGCCCGCCGCGGCGGGGGGAGCCGCGGCGGAACCCGGGGTGGGGCCCGTGGGGGGAGAAGAATCCTGGTCGGCCATGCGGCGCTTCCTTGGAGAGGCTTTACGGGCGCTTGCGGACTACTTGGAGGTGTCGATCGTGGCCTTCATCGACAGGCCCACGCGCAGCGGATGGTCCTTCAGCTCGGCCGGATCCAGCTGGATGCGGACGGGCAGGCGCTGGACCACCTTGATCCAGTTGCCCGAGGCGTTCTGGGCCGGGATCAGCGAGAAGGCCGAGCCGGTACCGCCCGACAGGCCCTTCACCTTGCCGTGGAACTTCACGCCGTGGCCGTAGAGGTCGGAGGTCAGGATCACCGGCTGGCCGATGCGCACCTTGTCCAGCTGCACTTCCTTGAAGTTGGCGTCGACATAGGCGTCGGTCGTCGGGACCACGGCCATCAGCGGCGTGCCGATCTGCACCTGCTGGCCGACCTGGACGTTCTTCTTGGAGACGACACCAGCCAGGGGGGCGCGCAGCACGGTGCGGTCCAGGGAAAGCTGGGCGCTGGCCAGACGGGCCTCGGCGGCGGCGATCTCGGGGTTCTTGCTGGCGGGCAGTCCGGAGATCAGGGCGGTGTTGACCTCGCGATTGCCCTCGGCGGCGGTGCGGCTGGCCTTGGCCTGGGCCAGGGCGGCGCGGGCCTCGGTCACGGCCGACTGGGCGTTGGTGAACCGGCTCTGGGCGATGGTCAGCTCCTCGCCCGAGACCGCGCCGGAGTCCGACAGGGCCTTGCGGCGCGACAGCTCCAGCCGAGCCTGCTCCAGGCTGGCCTGGGCGCCGGTCACGGCGGCCTCGGCGCGGGCGATGTCGGCGTCGCGGGCGGCGACCTGTCCGGCCAGGGCGTCGTCGCTGGCGAAGTAGCCCTGCACCTTGCGCTGGGCCTGGCCCAGGGCGGCCTGGGCGGCCAGGACCGCGATCCGGGCGTCGGAGTCGTCGAGCACCACCAGCGGCTGGCCGGCGGCGACGACCTGGGTCTCGGAGACCAGCACCTTGGCGACCGGCCCGCTGATCAGCGGCGTCACCTGGGCCACCTCGGCCCCGACATAGGCGTTGTCGGTCTCGACGTGATGCGAGCCGACGAAGACCTGGTAGAGGCCCCAGGCGGCGACGCCGACCACGACCACGGCCGCCAGGCCGCTCAGGAGTTGACGACGATTGCCCGTGGCCTTGGCGGCGAACTGGGCGGGGGAGGCGGTGGTGTCGGCCATGGGGGGAGGTCCTGAAGGCGCGAAAAGCGAAAGGGCGAAGAGGGGACGGGTCGGGGTCAGGCCGGGGCGAAGCCGCCGCCCAGGGCGCGCACCAGGGCGACGTCCAGGGTCAGGGCGCGGCTTTCCAGGTCGGCGACGACCCGGCGCTGGGCCAGCACGGCCAGCTCGGCGATCAGCACGTTCTGATAGGTGGACAGACCCCCCTGGTAGCGCAGGCGGGCGATGCGGAAGCCGTCCTCGTTGGCGGCCAGGGCGGCGCGGCTTTCGGTCAGGCGGGTGTTCAGGGCCCGCTCGCTGGCGGCCACGTCGGCCACGTCGCGCAGGGCCTGGGTGACCGCGCCGTCATAGGCGGCCACCGCGCCGTCGCGGTCGGCCTCGGCGGCGCGCAGATTGGCTTTCAGGCGACCGCCCTCGAAGATCGGCAGGCTGACGGCGGGGCCGACGCTGCCGATGTCCGAGCCGCTGTCGAACAGGTCGCTCAGGTGCAGGGCCTGCACGCCGATGCCGGCGGCCAGGTTGATGTTCGGATAGAAGGCCGCCTTGGCCTGGCCGATCCGCTTGCTGGCGGCCTCGGCGCGCCACTTGGCGGCCACCACGTCGGGTCGGCGGCCGATCAGGTCGGCGGCGAGGTTGGCGGGCAGGCCGAACGGCTTGAGATTGGCGACCGAGGGGCGGGCGATGGCCAGGCCGCGATCGGGTCCGGCGCCCAGCAGGGCGGCGAGGCCGTTGCGGGTCTGGGCGATCTGCTCGTCGATGGCGGCCAGCTCGGCGCGGGCGTTGGGCGGTCCGGCCTCGGCCTGGCGCAGCTCGCCGCGGGTGTCGAGGCCGTTGGTGACCCGGTCGCTGACCAGGGTCAGGGTTTCCTGCCGCAGGGCCACCGACCGCTCGGCCACGTCGCGTTCGGCGTAGAGCCGGGCGAGGTCGGCGTAGGACGCGGCGACCGAGGTGGACAGCATCAGCCGGGCCTGGGCGGCGTCGGCCTGGGCGGCCTTGGCTTCCGAGGTCGCGGCGGCGACGGCCGTGCGGTTCTTGCCCCAGAAGTCCAGCTCCCAGGAAAAGTCCAGGCTGAGCCGGCCGTAGTCGTTGTAGCCCTGGGGCACGAAGTCGGCGGGGATGCCGTAGTTGTAGCTCTGCTTGGCCCGCTCGACGCTGCCGTTGGCGCTGACGCTGGGCAGTTGGGCGGCCTTGGCCTGGTTGGCCAGGGCCTGGGCGCGGCGCAGGCGGGCCTCGGCCTGGGCCAGGGTGGGGGAGCCGGTCAGGGCCTCGTCGACCAGGGCGTCCAGCTGGGCGTCGCCGTAGCCCTTCCACCAGGCGTCGGCCGGCCAGGCGGCGGCGTCCGAGGCGGGCAGGGTCTGGGCGGTGGCGTAGGCCTCCGGCGCCTTGGCGACCCGGGCGGGCGTCGCCGCCGGCATCGTCGCGCAGGCGCTGGTCAGCAGGGCCGCCATCAGGATCGAGACGGTGACGCCGACTTCGCGCGACCTCGGCGACTTGGCGACCCGGGGGGAGGCGAAGGGCTTGTCCAGGGCGTTGGAAGTCATGAGCGCCGACCTTGAATTGACCGTACTGTACGGTCATATGTGGCGCTGATATAAACGCGAGCTTGACGGGATCAAGGGGGACCCGGAAGGAAAACAAATGATGCAGGACGTGAAGCCGCGTCTCGACCGAGACGCCCGCCGCGAAGCCATCCTCGACGTCGCCAGCGACGTCTTCCTGGAGGAGGGCTACGCCAACGCGTCCATGTCGACCATCGCCGCGCGAGTCGGCGGGTCCAAGGGCACGCTCTACAATTACTACAAGAACAAGGAAGAGCTGTTCGCCGCCTATGTGGTTCGCCACTGCGCCTGGCAGCGCGACGCCATGTTCGAGATCGAAAGCGACCTCAGCGACATCCGCGAGGCCCTGATCAAGACAGGCCGCATCTATCTGTCGATCGTGCTGAGCGACTTCAGCATGGCCAATTTCCGGGTGATCGTCGCCGAGGCCCAGCGCACGCCGGAGATCGGCCACGCCTTCTACGAGGCCGGCCCCCGCAGCGGCGCCAAGCGGCTGGGCGCGACCCTGCAGAAGGCGGTCGACAGCGGCCAGCTGAAGATCGACGACACGGTCCACGCCGCCCACCAGTTCATCGGCCTGTGCCAGAACCGCCTGCTGAAGGCGCGGCTGTGCGGCGCCATGGCCGAGCCGACGGCCGAGGAGATCGACCGCGAGGTGCTGCCCGCCGTCCGGGTGTTCCTGGCCGCCTACGGCGCCTAGACGTTTTCCGCTTGGCGGGACGGCGCTTAGACGGCACTTGGTCCGCTGAGGGCGTCGCCGCCCGCGAGAAGGAAGTGGGCGTCGCCGCCCGCGAGAAGGAAGTGGGCGCCGCGCCCGCGAGAGGGAACTTGGCCATGCAGGGCGTCACCGTCGTCGATCACCCCCTGGTCCGCCACAAGCTGACCCGGATGCGCGACAAGCAGACGTCGACCAAGACCTTCCGCGCTCTGATGCGCGAGACGGCGACCCTGCTCTGCTACGAGGTCACCCGCCACCTGCCGACCCACACGGTCGAGATCGAGACGCCCGTCGCCCCGACCAAGGCCGAGGAGATCTCGGGCAAGAAGCTGGTCTTCGCCCCCATCCTGCGCGCCGGCCTGGGCATGGCCGAGGGCATGCTGGACCTGGTGCCCTCGGCGCGGGTGGCGCACATCGGCCTGTTCCGCGACCCGGAGTCGCTGGAGGCGGTGGAGTACTACTACAAGACCCCCGAGGACATCGCCGACCGCCTGGTCATCGTGGTCGACCCGATGCTGGCCACGGGCCACACGGCGGTCGCGGCCCTGACGCTGCTGAAGCGGTCGGGCGTGACCGACCTGCGCTTCGTCTGCCTGGTCGCCTCGGTCCAGGGCGTGGAGACCCTGCGCACGGCCCATCCCGACGTGCCGATCTGGACGGCGGCGGTGGACGCCGAGCTGAACGATCACGGCTACATCGTGCCCGGCCTGGGCGACGCCGGTGACCGGACTTTCGGCACCCGCTGACGAAAGACGGGCCGCCGTCTTCCTCTGGTCAAGCTCGGGCGTTAAGGCTGTTCCATGCCGTTCACGCCGCCCCTGATCTTCGTCGCCGACGACGACCCCGTCACGCTGGAGCTGATCCAGATCACGCTGGCCGGCGAGGGCTTCTCCGTGCGCGCCTTCCCGTCGGTGGAGCCGATGCTGGAGGCCCTGGCCCGCGAGGCGCCGTTGCTGGTGCTGCTGGATGTGCGCATGCCCGGACAGAGCGGGCTGGACGGCCTCAAGGCGATCAAGGATTCGCCGGACGGCGCGGCCTTGCCCGTGCTGATGCTGACCGGCGACGGGCGCCTGGACCGCATCGTCCAGGCCATGCAGCTGGGCGCGGCCGGCTATGTGATGAAGCCCTTCGAACCCAGGCAGCTGGCCGCCAAGGTGCGCGAGGTCCTGGCTGGAGCCTAGGCCCGCAGGATCTTCTCCATCGCCTTGCCCTTGGCCAGCTCGTCGATCAGCTTGTCCAGGTAGCGGATCTCCCGCATCAGCGGGTCCTCGATCTCCTCGACGCGGACGCCGCAGACCACGCCCTTGATCTCGGCCCGCGCGGGGTTCAGCCGGGGCGCCTGGGCGAAGAAGGTCTCGAAGTCCGTCTTGTCGGCCAACTGGGCGGCGAAGGCCTCGGGGCTGAAGCCCGTCAGCCACAGGATGATCCGGTCGACCTCGGCCCGGGTGCGGCCCTTTCTCTCCGCCTTGGCGACGTAGAGCGGATATACGCTGGCGAAACTCATCTTGTAGATGCGGTGGGTCATCGCGCGCTGATCCGCTGAGGCCGGGACCTCCAACGGTTAGCACGTTTCGACGCGCCCTAGGCGTCCAGGGTGATGTCGATCTTCATCTGGTCGTCGCCGGGCGTGCCGACCACCTTGATGCTGACCCCCGACCATTTCGAGCGCGGCATGTTCAGCGGCGGCTTGGTCTTGCGCCCCAGCTCGGCGTTGCCCAGCGAGGGATACAGGTCGTTGGAGTCGCCGCGGTTGCCCTGGCCGAAGATCTTGGCCAGGTCGCGCCGGTTGTCGGCCTGCATCAGCTCGATGGCCAGGCGGCCCTCGTCGTTCACGTCCTCGACCGCCTCGTCGACCACGTAGACGGCGATCCCCTGGTCGGGGAGGAAGGCGTCCTGCTGCCGCTTTCGTCGGTATTCGACCAGCAGGTACTGGCTGTCGGTCATGAAGGCCGAGTTGCGGATCACCACCGGCGCGCCGCCCTCGGCGGCGGGCTTCAGCACCACGCCCTTCTTGCTTTCCATGATGATGTCCGGCTCGACCCAGCCGTGGAACATCCGCAGCATGCCGTTGGGATAGACCGGGGTCAGGCCGGAATTGCCCCACGAGCCGGCCGCCATCAGGCAGTAGTTGCCAAGCCCGTTGGACTGGGTGCTCTGGGTGGCGCCGGTGTCGTAGTAGTCGGCCCAGCGCGCGGCCAGGTGGCCCCACTCATGGGCGCAGACGCCGACGCGGCAGTCCTCGGGCACGGTCAGGTAGGTGCTGACCGACAGGCCGTGGCCGACGTCCACCCCGTCCGGGATGATCCACTTGTGGCTCCAGATGTCGTTGCGGTCGCCGGTGGTCTCGGCGCCGCCGCCGGCGTGGATCACGAACAGGGCCGTGATGGTCCCTTCGCCCAGGGCGTCGAAGCCGGCGAAGTCGACCCCCGCGAACTTGGCGGCCAGCACCGCGTCGCGCGCCAGGGCCGGGGCGTTGCGCGGGAAGTTGTCGCTCATCCCCGAATTGCCGTCGGCGTAGAAGGTGATCGGGTTGGGCATCCGGAACCAGCCGTGGACCTCGCCGGCGACGTCGATGCCGGGACCGTCCTCGGCCGTGCTGTCCTTCGTCCAGCCGCTGACCTGGCGGTAGAAGTCGCGCATGCTGCCGGACGGGAAGGCCCCGACGCTGAACAGCATCTGCTCGTACATGCCGGGGCTGTGATCGTCCCCATGCGGACGATCGGGGAAGTCGACCAGCAGCACCATGGTGCGGATCTGGCCGGTCAGCTTCTTGGACGGCTGGTCGATCCGCAGCGGGCCCTTGATCCCGCCCAGCCGGACCTGGCCGTCGTCCAGCCCCACATTGTTGGGGCCCCGCCGGCTGGCGCGCCAGACCTTGTAATAGGCTTCGAAGGTCATGTCCTTGTCGAGCCGACCCTCGGCCAGCAGCGACAGGTACCGCGCGTAGAGCTGCGAGATCAGGCCCGGCGAGGCCGGGACCTCGCACTGGGCGCGCCGGCAGGCGCATCCGGAAAACGGCTTGAACGCATAGCGCATGGAACCCTCCGCGAGACGCCCGACGCGGCCCGCACAGTGTCCTAAAAGTGCATGTCAGGCAAACTCAACCATATGGAGATGTTCGCGCTAGAACGGCCACCATCCGCGCCACCAGTTCACCAAGCCGTCCCAGAAGGCCGCCAGGCGCTCCAGCGGCCCGGGCGCGGCCTGGGGGACGACGGGCTTGGGCGGCGGGGCGGGGACGAACCAGCTGGGCGCGGCGGGCGGCGCGCAGTTCATCCGCATGCCCACGCCCTTCAGATAGCCCCGGCGGACGCCGCCGGCCCGGATCGCCGCCTGCACCGCCTTGTCGTGTCGGCTGGCGCCGGTCAGCTTCCGCACCCAACCGCGGAAGGGCAGGACGTGCTGGGTGGTGTTGCGCACCTCGCCGACGCCCGCCCCGTAGGCGGCGTCGGCGACCTTCTTGCCGCGCGAGCGGGTGTCGGGCGGCGGCGCCTCGTCCAGGTCCGGACCCAGGGCCGCGTCCAGCCGGCCGATCTCGCCGGCGATCCCCTCGCAGCGGGTCAGGTCCTCCAGGTCGTAGGGGTTGTCGACGGCCCGCAGCAGGACGGGCGGGATAGCGGTGCGCTTGAGGTTCAGGTCCTCCAGCGGCGCGGCCACGGCGTCGCGCAGGGTGTCCTTCTGCTGCAGCGTGCCGGGATCGGACGCATGAGCGGGACCGGCCAGCAGAAGGGCCGTGATCAGGGATGGAAGAAGCAGCCGACGCATGCCCCGAGTTCTCCCAGCTTGAGCGTACGGCGCAAGAGGAAAGCAAAATCGGTTGTCATCCCGGAAGCCTCGCAGGCTGTCCGGGACCCAGGGGACTGGGCTGGCGCCTTGCGGTTCACCTGGGTCCCGGACAAGCGCTGCGCGCTTTCCGGGATGACAACGGAAACTTCCCGTTAAGGCCTGGGCTCAGGGCCGCCGCACGATCGCGCCGTCCTTCATCACGAAGGTCACGGCCTTGGTCGCCTCGATATCCTTGGTCGGGTCGCCGGCGACCGCCACGATGTCGGCCAGGAAGCCCGGCTTCAGCCGGCCCAGGTCGTCCTGGCGGCGCAGGACCTTGGCGTCGACGGCCGTGGCGGCCAGCAGGGCCTGGACGGGGGTCATGCCGTCTTTGACCATCCAGACCAGCTCGCGGGCGTTGTCGCCATGGCGGAACACGCCCACGTCGCTGCCCATGCCGATGGTCACGCCGTTCTTGAGCGCGAGTTTGAACGCGCGCTCGGCGGCCTGCATGGCCGGGGTCGGCGGGGTCTTGCCGGCGACATAGCCCTGGAAATAGGTCGAGGTCGCCTCGCTGGCCGTCAGGGTGGGGAAGAAGGCCACGCCCTTCTCGGCCATCAGCTTGAAGGTGGCGTCCGAGCCGCCGTAGCCGTGCTCGATGGTGTCGACCCCGGCCAGGATCGCCCGGCGCATGCCCTCGTCGCTGGAGGCGTGGACCGAGACCGGGCGGTCGGTGGAATGGGCGGCCTCGACCATGGCCTTCAGCTCGTCCAGGCTGAAGGTCGGCTGGGTCGAGCCGTCGGGGCCGACGCGGTAGTCGGCGTAGATCTTGATCCAGTCGGCGCCGGCCCCCGCCTGCTGGCGCACCGCGCGGACGGCCTCGTCGATCCCGCTGGCCTCCTGGGCGCCCTGGGGCAGATCGGCGTCGGGGTTGTAGTTCCGGCGGGCCGGGCCGTAGGCGCCGGTGGCGACGATCGCCCGGGTGGCCACGAACAGGCGCGGGCCGGGGATCAGCCCGTCCTTGATGGCCTTGCGGAGCGAGACATCGGCCACGCCCGCGCCCTCGGTGCCCAGGTCGCGCAGGGTGGTGAAGCCGGCGTCCAGGGTCGCCTTGGCCTGGACCGTGGCGCGGACCACGCGATAGTCCGGCGCCTCCTTCAGCACCTGATCGTCCCACGAGGTCTCGTTGTAGGGATGCAGCAGCAGGTGGCTGTGCAGGTCCATCAGGCCCGGGATCACCGTGGCGCCGGGCAGGTCGACCACCTCGGCACCGGTGGCGTCCAGGCCCGCCGCCGGGCCGACGGCGGCGATCCGGCCGTCCTTGACCAGCACGCCCCAACCCTCGTGCGGCGGCCCGGCGTCCTCGGCGGTCCAGACCCGGGCGGGCTTGAGCAGGATCGGCTGGGCGGCCTGGGCGATGGCGGGCGCCAGGATCAGGGCGAGGGCGGTGAGGAGAGGGCGCATGGGGGACTCGCGGAGGAGATGGGGCAGCTAAGCTGATTTTCGGGCTTGGCCCAAATCTGGAGGGACACGCGCGACGGGGACACGCCCTTGGGCGTGTCCCCAAGACTTGGCCCCGTGCATGCCGATGGGGACACGCCCGAGGGCATGTCCCCGGCTGAGCGACTTACGCTCGGCGGATAGCGAACGAACTCCGGCGATTTCAAAGCCTTAAACTTTCTCGACCGAACTTGTCCTCACCCTTCCAGGCGCCCGTATCCTGATCCCACCTGAAGGCATGGGAAGGGCGTCCGGCCGGCGACCGAACGGCTTTCGGGGGTGGACGAGCGGGAAGCGCTCGCCGGTGGTCTTGAGTGACGCCTTCGCGGCGGTCCTGGGCAGGTTCTTCTGTGAAGACGAAACCCAGGCGGCGGAGGATCGGCGGACGCGGCAGGCCTGGGCTGAAATCGCCCGGGCGGTCCGGGGTGCGGCCAGCACCCCGCCCGTCGGGGGCGTAAAGCGGGAGCGGGTTAAAACCCCGCGTCTCGAACGCTCACCGGATAACGGCTCCGCGCGAAGCGCCTGTCTTCGTCGAAACGGTATTCAAAACTGCAAATCATCCGGGCGAGGCCCGGGCGCTTCGCACCCTTCCCATCACCCGCCGGGCTTCCCGGCCAGGGACATGCGCTCGCGCGTGTCCCCATCAGCCTCCACGGAGCCAGGTCTTGGGGACACGCCGCAAGGGCATGTCCCCGGCCTCAGATCACGCCGGCCCGCAGCAGGTCGTGCACGTGCAGGATGCCCACCGGGCGGCCGTCGTCGACCACGAACAGGACGGTGATGCGCCGCTCGTTCATCAGCTTAAGGGCCTCGGCCGCCAGGGCGCCGGGCGAGATGGTCAGGGGGGCGCGGGTCATGACCTCGCCGGCCACGTGATCCATCAGTCCGTCCATGTGGCGGCGCAGGTCGCCGTCGGTGATCAGGCCGGCCAGGGTCCCGTCGGGCGCCACCACGCCGACCGCGCCGAAGCGCTTTTCGCTCATCTCGAGCAGCGCCTGGGGCATGGGCGCGTCCTCGCGGGTCAGGGGCAGTTCGCCCTCGCCGTGCATCAGGTCGCCGACCGTGCGCAGCATGGCGCCCAGCTTGCCGCCCGGGTGGAAGACGCGGAAGTCGCTGGCCGTGAAGCCGCGCCGCTCCAGCAGGGCCACGGCCAGGGCGTCGCCCAGGGCCATCTGCAGCGTGGTCGAGGTGGTCGGAGCGCTGACCTCGGCCGTGGCTTCCGGCGCGTCGGGCAGCAGCAGAAGGATGTCGCCGGCCCGGCCCAGCTGGCTGTCGGCCACGGCGGTGACGGCGATGATCGGGATCGAGAACCGCTTGGCGTAGGCCAGGGTGTCGGACAGCTCGCGCGCCTCGCCCGACTTGGACAGGGCCAGGACCACGTCGCCCTGGCCGATCATGCCCAGGTCGCCGTGGCTAGCCTCGGCGGCGTGCACGAACATCGCCGGCGAGCCGGTCGAGGCCAGGGTGGCGGCGATCTTGCGCGCCACGTGGCCCGACTTGCCGATGCCGGTGCAGACGACCCGGCCCTTGGCGTCGAACAGGGCCTCGACGGCGCGGACGAACGACTCGTCCAGGGCGGCCGAGAGGGCCGACAGGGCCTGGGCCTCGGTGTTCAGGACCCGCTGGCCGACGGCGATGGCGTTGAAGGCGCTCACGGGGCGCTCGCCGCCGCTTCGCGGGCGTCGCTCATCTGCTGGCGGGCCTGCTGGTCGCGCTGGGCCGCGGCGTCCTTTTCGCGCTGGATCTTCACGCGCATTTCCGGCGTCTGCTGGATCGGGACCGAGCCGAACGGACCCGGCGAGCGGGCTCCGTAGCCTTGCGGCCAGACGAGCGAGAACGCGATCAGGGCCAGGCCGATGAGCGCCAGGAAGGGCATGAGGATGCGATCGGGCATGGCCTGCCTATAGCACGCCGCCCGGAGGAGAGAAGGGCGAGAGAAGGGCGACGGCGGGGGCAGGGCGCTTGACGCGAAGGCGGCCGGGGCTTAGCCCGCGCTCCGACACATCCTGGAGGTCCGATGCCCGTTCTCGTCCTGCTCCGCCACGGCCAAAGCCAGTGGAATCTCGAAAACCGCTTCACCGGCTGGGTGGACGTGGACCTGACGGCCGAGGGCGAGGCCCAGGCCCGCAAGGGCGGCGAGCTGATCAAGGCCGCCGGCATCGAGATCGACGACGCCTTCACCTCGGTCCAGACCCGGGCCATCCGCACCTGCAACCTGGCGCTGGACGCGGCCCAGCAGAGCTTCGTGCCGGTGACCAAGGACTGGCGCCTGAACGAGCGCCACTACGGCGGCCTGACCGGGCTGAACAAGGCCGAGACCGCCGAGAAGCACGGCGAGGAGCAGGTCACCATCTGGCGCCGGTCCTACGACATCCCGCCGCCGGAACTGGCCCCGGGCGGCGAGTACGACTTCGGCAAGGACCGCCGCTACGCCGGCAAGGACCTGCCCAGCACCGAAAGCCTGAAGACCACCCTGGTGCGCGTGCTGCCCTACTGGGAGGCGGCCATCGCCCCCAAGCTGAAGGCCGGCGAGACGATCCTGGTGGCCGCCCACGGCAATTCGCTGCGCGCCATCGTCAAGCACCTGTTCAACGTGCCCGACGCCGACATCGTCCACGTCGAGATCCCGACCGGCAATCCGCTGGTCATCGACCTGGACGCCGGCCTCAAGCCGACCGCCGCGCGCTATCTCGACGAGAGCCGCGCCCAGCCCCTGCCGACGGCGCGCTGACACGGTTCGGGACGCCGGGGCAAGCTGGGCCTCGGTGTCCCGAAATACTTGGAAACTCAGCGTTAATCCGGCATGACGCATTGTCGGAGTCCAGCCCTTCGGGGAGTCGATACGAGCAGCCATGAGCGCCCCTCCCGCGGCAGGCCAAGAGCACAAGCGCCTGACGCAGCACGATGTGGACGTGATCTGCGCCAAGCATGACCGTCTGTGGTCGGCTCGGATGGGCGGCGCTCGCGCCGTTTTCGCCTTCTGCGATCTCTCGGGCCTGTCGGTCGCCGGCCGCAATCTGTGCGACGCCGACTTCACCGGCGCCCTGATGGTCGGCTGCGACATGCGGCGGGCCAAGCTCGACAACGCCACCATGTACGGCGCGGACATGCAGGGCTCGGACCTGACCGACGCCTCGATGCGCCGCACCGACCTGCGCGGCTCCAGCCTGCGCGGCGCCAACCTGACCGGCGCCGACCTGTTCGAGGCCGACCTGCGCGAGGGCCAGATCGCCGCCGCCGACCGCAAGGAAGGCTACCGCATCATCGAGCCCGTCCAGCGCGAGGCCCAGGCGACCGGCGCGATCCTGGCCGGCGCCAACCTGGAACGCTCGCGCCTGTCGGGCATCATCGCCACCAAGGCCGATTTCAGCGACGCGATCCTCAAGGACGCCAAGCTGGTGCGCGCCAACCTCAAGCAGGCCAATTTCAACGGGGCCAACCTGGCCGGGGCCGACCTGTCGGGCGCCAACCTGGTCGGGGCCGACCTGCGCAACGCCGTGCTGGTCGGCGCCAAGACGATGTCCTGGAACATCAACGACACCAACATGGACGGCGCCCTGACCGACAAGGCGTCGGGCAAGGACGTGTCCGAGATGCCCTACGAGCAGATGATCGCCGACCACGCCAAGTGGTGCGAGACCGGCGGCGCCGAGGGCAAGCCCTCGGTGTTCGACAAGGCCGACCTGCGCAATCTGAAGTCCGTGCGCGGCTTCAACCTGACGGCCCTGTCGGCCAAGGGGGCGGTGTTCTACGGCCTAGACATGGAAAGCGTGCAGATGCAGGGCGCGCAGCTGGAGGGCGCCGACCTGCGCTCGTGCAACCTGCGCCGGGCGGATCTGCGCGGGGCGCGGCTGAAGGGCGCCAAGCTGGCCGGCTCCGACCTGCGCGAGGCCCAGCTGGGTCCGCTGCTGATCGGCCGCGACCGCCTGCTGCCCAGCGACCTGACCGGGGCCCTGCTGACAAACGCCGACCTGGCCCGGGCCGACCTGCGCCAGGCCTGCCTGAGCGGCGCCGACCTGTCGCGCGCCAACTTCACGAACGCCCTGCTCAAGGACATCGACGTCACCGGCGCCATCCGCCTCGGGGCGCGCGGCCTGGACGACGTGATCTAGCGCCAAGGTAGCGCTAACGGCGAATTTTCCGAGATTCTTCCGCGAAAGTTGCGGCAAAACGGCGCGGCCTTAACGCTTCGCTCGTCGATCGCCGTTATTCCTCAACAGGATCAAGGGGTTTTCGGGGGACGTGCGTAAGACATGAGCGCGGCGCAGAGCATTGCGGGACGGCGGCGACTGAGCCAGGCCGAGCTCGACATGATCGTGGCGGCGCACGAGAAATTCGTCACGGGCAAGCAGGGCGGCAAGCGGGCTTCGCTGCGCTTCATGAACCTGTCGGGCCTGGACCTGTCTTTTCGCAACCTCGCCGACGCCGACTTCTCGGCCTCCATCCTCGACGGCTGCCGCATGGTCCGCACGCGGCTGGAGCGGGCCAACCTGTTCGGCGCCGACCTGCGCAAGGCCGACCTGCGCCAGGCGGTGCTGGTCCGCGCCGACCTTCGCGGCGCCTGCCTGCGCGGCGCGAACCTGTCGCAGGCCGACTTGACCCAGGCCGATTTCCGGGAAGGGCAGGTGGCCATCCCGCATCCCCGCAAGGGCCTGGAGACGGTCCGTCACGAAAGCCGCAACGGCGAGGTCGACGAGGTCAACTTCTCGGGGGCGACCCTGGACGGCTCGCAGTTCACCGGGGTCTCGGCCTTCAAGGCCGACTTCAGCGACTGCTCGCTGCGCGGCGCCAAGCTGTCGGGGGCCAATCTCAAGGAAGCCAATCTGAGCGGGGCCATCCTGGACGGCGCCGACGTCAAGGGCGCGAACCTGGAAGGCGCCAACCTCACCGGCGCGGTGATGGCGGGGGTCGACACCTCCACCGCCCGCACCAGCGGCGCGGCGATGCAGGGCTGCCTGGCGGCCTCCACCGAGCGGGCCCTGTCCCGCGTCGAGGAGATCCACCGCCGCTGCCTGGCCAACCAGGCCTGGTGCAAGACCGGCGGCAAGGAGGGCGAGCCCGCGCGGCTGGACGGCGAGGACCTGCGTCCGCTCGGCGACCGGCTCAAGGGGCTGCGGCTGACGGCGATGAGCGCGGCCGGCGCCTGCATGGTGGGGATCGACCTGTCCGGGACCCAGCTGCAGGGCGCGGACCTGCGCAACGCCGACCTGCGCATGGCCAATCTACGCGGCGCCGACCTGCGCGGCGCCAAGCTGGCCGGAGCCAACCTGACCAAGGCCGACCTGCGCCAGGCCTTCCTGTCGCCCCTGCCGCTGGGGCCCGAGCGCAAGACCCTGGTCAACCTGAAGGCCGCCCGGCTGCGCTACGCCCTGGTGCAGGCCGCCGACCTCAGCGAGGCGGTGCTCGACGGCGCCGACCTGCGCGGCGCGGATTTCACCGGCGCGCGGCTGAGCAAGACCAGCCTGCGGGACTGCGACCTGGGCCAGGTCCAGGGCCTGGACTTCGCGCCGGCCTGAGCCGGTCCTCGACGGCCAGAAAAAAGGGCGGCGCCGGAGCGCCGCCCTGCAAAGTCTAGAGGGGAGATACGGTAACGCGCGAAGGTGGTGTTAGGCTGCCTTCTCGCCTTCGATCTTGTCGCCCTCGATCAGGGGCGCGCCGGACTTGATCTCGATCGTGCGGGGCTTGAGCGCCTCGGGCAGCTCGCGCTTCAGCGAGATCGACAGCAGGCCGTCGGAAAGGGCCGCGTCGGTCACGACCACGTAGTCGGCCAGCTGGAAGCGACGCTCGAAGTTGCGCTCGGCCAGGCCGCGATGGAGATAGCGCTTGGTCTCGTCATTGGCCGGCTTGCGGCCGGTGACGGTGAGAAGGTTCTCCTTCACCTCGATGCCGAGCTCTTCCGGCTTGAAGCCGGCGACGGCGATCTCGATGCGGTACGCGTTCTCGGCGGTGCGCTCGATGTTGTAGGGGGGATAGCCCGAGGCGGCTTCGTTCGAGGCGGCGTCCAGCAGAGCGGCCAGGCGGTCGAAACCGACGACGGAGCGGTACAGGGGCGACAGGTCGATCGTACGCATGATGACATCCTTCTTTCAAAGCAAGGTTGTTCAATAGGTTCAGACCCTTGGCGACCCGAATTGGCGTCGCCGGCGATCTGGAAGGCCCGGGTTCCCAGCGCCTTCGAAACCAAGGTGGTGAGCCGTTTTTCGACTTCAAGGGGTTGAATGGGCAGCTTGACGGTGAATCGCTTGATCGCCGTTCGCTCACCGTTAAGGTCGGCTCGCCCCGGCCCCTTGGCCCGCCTTGGAGAGCTCCGACGATGACCTGCCGCCGCCATCTCCTCCTGTTCGCCGCCGCGACGCTTTGCCTCTCCGCCACGCCGGTCTTCGCCGCCGACGCGGCGCTGCAGGCGGCCGTCGCCTCGCCCGACCGTACGCCGGCCAACGTGGCCCGCGACGGCGCCCGCCATCCCTATGACAGCCTGACCTTCTGGGGGCTGAAGCCCAAGCAGACGGTGATCGAGGTCTCGCCGGGCGGCGGCTACTGGACTGAGATCCTGGCGCCCTACGCCAAGGCCACCGGCGGCGTGTACGTCGCCGGCGTCGCCGACCTGGCCAATCCGAAGATCTCGGACGGGGCCCGCAAGGGCAGGGCGAACTTCGAGATGCGCTTCATGGACCCGGCCAAGTACGGGACCGTGCGGTTCGTGAACTTCGGGCCGGTGGCCGGCCCCCTGGGCGCGGCGGGTTCGGCCGACCTGGTTTTGACGGCGCGGAATGTCCACAACTGGACGGTCCAGCCCGGTGTGGCCGACAAGATCTTCGCCGACTTCTTCGCGGTGCTGAAGCCGGGCGGCATCCTGGCCATCGAGGACCATCGCGCCGATCCCAAGTCGGAGAGCGATAAGGGCGCGGACGGCTACCTGGCGACGGCCACGGTGGTGGCCCTGGCCGAGAAGGCCGGCTTCAAGCTGGACGCCAGCTCCGAGATCAACGCCAACCCCAAGGACACCAAGGACCACCCGTTCGGGGTCTGGACCTTGCCGCCGACCCGGCAGACCGCGCCCAGCGGCCAGCCGGCCGATCCGGCCTTCGATCGGACCAAGTACGACGCCATCGGCGAAAGCGACCGGATGACGCTGCGCTTCCGCAAACCGGGCTGACGGCGGACGAGCGGGACTTTGACCGGCCAGGGCGCCGTTTCGCCAAGGTCGGGTGCATGATCGGGGGCGTGAAGTGATGGCGGGTGGCGGCATGGGTCCGAGAGTTCGATGGTCGCGACGAGGCTTGCTGACGGGCGCGGCGGCGCTGAGCCTGGCGGGATGCGGCCGTAAGGCCGCCAAGCCCGAGGACGCCAAGCCGGCGGCCAAGACCGGGGTCATGACCCTGAAGGACGCGACCCAGGGCGACTGGCGCTCGCCCGCCGACAAGGCCCGGGACGCCTGGCGTCATCCCGTCGAGAGCCTGGAGTTCTGGGGGCTCAAGCCGGGCCAGACCGTGGTCGAGTTCTGGCCGGGCACGGGCTGGTACACCGACATCCTGGCGCCCTATCTGGCCGCGACCGGCGGCAAGCTCTACGCCGCCTCGCTGCAGACCGACCTGCCGGACGACCCCGCCGCCAAGGCGGCGGTCGAGGCCTATCAGCGCAAGCTGGCAGACAAGAAGAAGGTCTATGGCGACGTGACGATCACGGCGTTCGGGCCGACCAGCGGTCCCGTCGCGCCGGCCGGCTCGGCCGACCTGGTGCTGTTCCTGCGCAACCTGCACAACTGGATGGCCGCGGGCTTGGCCGAGAAGGCGTTCCGCGAGGCCCTGACCGCCTTGAAGCCCGGCGGCGTGCTGGGGATCGAGGAGCATCGCGGCGAACCAGGGCGGGTGCAGGACGTGCTGGCCGCCGACGGCTACGTGCAGCAGGCCTATGTGATCGAGATGGCCAAGGAGGCCGGCTTCGTCCTGGCGGGCGAAAGCGAGATCAACGCCAATCCCAAGGACACCAAGGACCATCCGTTCGGCGTCTGGACCCTGCCGCCGACCCGGCTGTCGGCGCCGCGCGGCGAGCCGGCCGAGCCCGGTTTCGACCACGCCAAGTACGACGCCATCGGCGAGAGCGACCGCATGACCCTCAAGTTCGTGAAGCCCAAATGAGCCTGAGCAAGCGCGCCGTCGCCTCGGCCCTCGTCTTCCTGGCCCTGGCGGCCGCGATCCCGTCCGCGGCGTCGGCCCAGGCCGGCAAGGTCGCGCCCGCCGGCAAGGTCTTCTCGTTCCTGGAGGCCTTCCTGAAGGTGCCGGCCGCCGAGCGGTCCAGGATCAGGGTGTCCTACGCCCTGCTGCGCGACGGCAAGCGGGCGACCGGCGTCAAGGCGACCCTGATCGAATCCAACGGCGCGCGCACCCCGCTGCCGATCGACGGGGAAGGGCGCTTCGAGCGCACGCCCACCCTGGCCCAGTTGCAGGCCAAGGCCCAGGTCGGCTTCGATGTGCCGGCCGACACCAAGCTGGGCTCCAGCATGCTGCTCGACCCGGTGCTGAAGCCGGCCGCCGAATACGACGCGCGGGAGCTGGTCGCCACGGTGGAGGAGTCCAACAGGACCATCCGCAAGGCCGCCGGCCCCATGGCCCTGATGGCCCCGCAGATGGACGGGCTGACGTTCAAGGCGGTCGATTCCGGGGTGGCGATCTTCCCCAACGGAAGCTCCAAGCCGTTGCCCGCCGGCGCGGGCGGCGTCGTTTTCCAGCCCGACCAGTTCAAGGGCGCGTCCCGCGTCCGTTTGGCCAAAACCCCGGCGGCGGTGGACTATTTTGTCACAAAGAAATAGCCGGCCGCGCGTCTGAACAGTGTTTACTCGCCGCGATCCAGCGGCCAGTGTGCCGCCCAGAATCCACGCGCCACAGAGGGAGACGCGCACATGGCTACGTTGCAGGAAATCACCGATCGTATCAAAGGCGCCGTCGGCGACGACAGCGGCCTGGGCAAGAGCCTGAAGTTCGACCTGAAGGACGCCGGCGTCATCCACATCGATGGCGGTTCGGTGACCAACGAAGACAAGCCGGCCGACCTGACCATGACCCTGTCGATGGACGACCTGCTGGCCATCGGCGCCGGCTCGCTGGACCCGACCATGGCGGTCATGACCGGCAAGCTGAAGCTGTCGGACATGGGCACGGCCATGGCCCTGCAGTCGAAGATGGCGGCTCTCTTCGCGAAGATGCGCTGATCCATGGGGGACGCCGCGTCGCTGGTCTCGATTCCCGAGGCGCCGGTCCCCGATCATGGAAAGGCAGAGTGGTTCAGCGGCGCGGACGGGGCGACCCTCCGCGCCGCCTTGTTTCAGCCCGAGGGTCATCCCCGGGGATCGGTGGTGCTCAGCCCGGGCCGCAGCGAGCCGATCGAGAAGTATTTCGAGGTCGTCGAGGACCTGCTGGCGCGGGGCTTCGTGGTGCTGGTCCATGACTGGCGCGGCCAGGGGCTTTCGGCCCGGGGCTTGCCCGACCGCCTGAAGGGCCACGCCCGGGGCTTCAAGACCTTCCTCGCCGACCACACGGCCCTGCTCGACGTCTTCGAGGCGCGACTGCCCAAGCCCTGGATCGCTCTGGCCCATTCGATGGGCGGCTGCCTGGCCATGCTGGACCTGGCCCACGGCGAGACGCGTTTCTCGGCGGCGGTCCTGTCCGCGCCGATGCTGGGGCTGAACACGGCCGGCGTGCCGCCTTGGGTGGCCGCGCCCCTGTCCTGGACCCTGTCGCGCGTCGGCCTGTCCGGCGCCTATGTGCAGGGCGGGCGCTACGATCCGCTGGCCCAGACCTTCGTCGGCGACGCCCTGACCCACGACGAGGCGCGGTACGACCGTTACGTGGCCCAGCTGCGCGCCGATCCACGCATCGCCCTGGGCGGCATGACCTGGGGCTGGGCGGACTTCGCCATCTCGGCCTGCGCCTGGCTGCGGGGGGCGGGAAGGGTGGAGACCGTCACGATCCCCGTGACGATCGTCGGCGCCGAACTGGACAACCGCGTGCTCAATGTCGACGAGCAACGGATCGCCGCCCGTCTTCCGAACGGGCGCTATGTGGAGGTGCCAGGAGCCTTCCACGAAATCCTGATCGAGACCGATCCACGCCGGGAGGTCTTCTGGCGGGCCTTCGACGAGACCGTCGACCGGGTCGCGCCGCGCGAGCCGCTTATTTCGCCGAACGTCTCAGACTGACCAGGGCCTCGTCCAGGCAGCGGCGGTCGCCGGAGATCACCATCTGGCCGCCGTCGGGGCCGATGGGCTCGCCGCGCCAGTTGGTGACGACCCCGCCCGCGCCCTCGATCAGCGGAATGGCCGCCTCGACGTCCCACGATTTCAGGCCGGCCTCGATGACCATGTCCATCTTGCCCATGGCGACCATGGCGTAGGCGTAGGCGTCGCAGCCCAGGCGGGCCAGCTTGGCGGCGGCGCGCACCTGCCGCCAGGCGCCCAGCTCGGCGCCGTCGAAACAGGCTTCGGGATCGGTGGTGGCGATGACGGCGTCGGTCAGGTCGGCGCACTCGCGCACCTGGATCGCCCGCTCGCCGCCCCGCGACAGCAGGCGCGAACCGGCGGCCGAGCCGATGAAGATCTCGCCCGTATAGGGCTGGCCGATCGAACCCAGCACGGAGCGGCCCTGATGGCGAAGGCCGATCAGGGTGGTCCAGAGTGGCAGGCCCGAGATGAAGGCGCGCGTGCCGTCGATCGGGTCCAGCACCCAGACGAACTCGGCGTCCGGGCGGTCCTCGCCGTATTCCTCGCCGATCACGCCGTGATCGGGATAGCGCTCGGCGATCAGCTTGCGGATCGCCGCCTCGGCGCCGCGGTCGGCCTCGGTCACCGGGTCGAAGGCGGCGTGGCTGTCGCGCGGCAGGTTCTTGCCCGCGCCTTTGTCCTCCAACCCGTGGTCGGCCCGGAACAGCGGCAGGATCGCCGCGGCCGAAGCGCGATTGAGGTCGACGACGAAGGCGTCGAGTTGAGCGAGGTGATCGGCGGCGAGGGTCATAGGGCGGGATTTAGCCCGCCCTTCGACTCGACGCCACCGTTCACGATCTCGATCCTAGGCTTCGATGGGCTCGCCGCCGTTCAGCGACTTGGCCAGGTCCAGCAGGCGCCGACGCGGACGCTCGCCCAGCAGGTAGTAGGCGCGGACCAGGTCCAGCGTCTCCTTGCGGGCGAACATCTCGCCGCCTTCGGCCTCGGCGGCGGTTTCCTTCATCGCACGGTCCGACAGGCCGTCGTAGAAGTAGCCGACCGGAACCTCCAGCGCCTCGGACAGCTGCCACAGGCGAGCGGCCGAGATGCGGTTGGCGCCGCATTCGTACTTCTGGATCTGCTGGAAGCGCACCCCGACGGTGCCGGCCAGCTGTTGTTGAGTCAGGCCCAGCAGACGGCGCCGACGCCGCAATCGCTTGCCCAGATAAACATCAATGTCGTTGCCCATGATGACGCCCCGATTTCATGTTTCCGTCCCAGAACGGAACGGCCTGGGTTGGCATCCGCAAGTCGCGTGCCGGGCGAACCCCGCGCGCCGACACACGCCGCGAGTCCCACTCGTCCACGAAGCAGGCTACTAAGGGTTCATGTCGGATAAGCGTCGGCCGCTGGGCCAGGATCTTCTGTGGCGCGCTGAGGCGCTGGGTTTCGACCTCTTCATCGGCCTGGTGCGCCTGCTCGGCGTTGACGCCGCTTCGGCGTTCGGCGGCTGGCTGGGCCGGACGGTCGGGCCCTTGAGCGGCGCCCACAAGGTGGCGACGCGCAATCTGAAGCTGGCCTTTCCCGACAAGGACGACGCTTGGCGCGCGGCCATGCTCGAGGCGCAGTGGGACGGCCTGGGCCGGACGTTCGCCGAGTTCCCGCTGATGGACAAGATCCTGCCGTCCACGGGCCGGGTCGAGGTGGTCAACCAGGAACGCCTGTTCCAGATCGCCGCCGAGAAGGTCCCGGTCGTCTTCGTTTCGGGACACCTGTCCAACTGGGAGGTGATGCCTGCGGCCATCGTGGATTCCGGCGTCGTCTGCGAGATGACCTATCGCGCCGCCAACAATCCGTATGTCGACGAACGCATCAAGGCCAGCCGCTTCCGCTACGGCGTGCGGCTGTTCGCGCCCAAGGGCGGCGACGGCGCGCGCGAGCTGCTGGAGGGCATGAAGCAGGGCAAGTCGGTCGCGCTGATGAACGACCAGAAGTTCAACACCGGGGTCGAGGGCCTGTTCTTCGGCCATCCGGTGCGCACCGCGCCCGGGCCTTCGCGCCTGGCGCTTCGTTTCGGCACGGTGCTGCAGCCGATGTCGGTGCAGCGCACCAAGGGGGCGCGCTTCCGGGCGGTGGTCCACGACCCGATCCACCTGCCCAACACCGGCGACCGCACCGCCGACATCGAGGCGGGGGTCAGGCTGGTCAACGCCTTCATGGAAGAGCGCATCCGCGAGCGGCCCGAGGAATGGTTCTGGGTCCACCGCCGCTGGCCGAACGAGGTCTACGCCGAGCTGGCGGCGCGGGGCGACTGAGCCCCCTCCGTCGGCTTCGCCGACACCTCCCCCAAGGGGGAGGATTAGAGCTCCAGCATCCGCTCGTTGCCCCGGCGACGCGGGCCGTCGTAGGTGGGGTCGTCGCGGCGGCGACGGCAGGGGCCGAAATAGTCCTCGGTGCGGATGAACGGCCGGGGCTTGAAGATCACCGTGTTGATGCGGTCCAGCAGCGAGCGGGCCGTGACCGGCTTGACGACGATCTCGGTCACCCCGGCGTCGCGGGCCTCGAACACCCGATGCCGCTCGGCGAAGCCGGTCAGCATGATGATCGGCAGGAACGGGTCGGAGCTGTCGGGCGACTGGCGCACCAGCTGGGTGAACTGCACGCCGTCCAGGGGCGACATGCGGAAGTCGACGATGGCGATGTCGATCTGGTGGTCGCGGACCACCTGCAGGGCCTCGGCGCCGTCCATGGCCTCGAAGACGTGCCGCACGCCGACGCCCTTGAGGATCGTCGAGACGATGGTCCGCATGTGATGGTTGTCGTCCACCAGCAGGAAGCGCAGCTGCTCAAGCGTCGCCGACATGCGAGTGAAGCCTCCATCGCGGAAAAAGGGGATGGCGGGGGATACTGTACAGTTAACGGCCTGTCGATCCCCTGACAGGCGAATTTTGCAATCGGAAGTCTCGTTAAGCGTGTGGTTGCGGCTTGCCAGCCATCAGGCCCACCAGCAGGGACGGGTCCAGGTTCTGGTCGCGCCATTTCATGCGCCAGCAGAGGTGCGGGCCGGTGGCGCGGCCCTCCTGGCCGACCGCGCCGATCCGCTGGCCCTGGGCCACGGCCTGGCCGGCGGCCACGTCGATGCGCGACAGGTGCAGATAGGCGGTGATCAGGCCCTGGCCGTGGTCGATCAGGATCAGCCCGCCCTCGAAGTGCAGGCCCGTCTCGGCCAAGCTGACGACCCCGGCGGCCGGGGCCACGACCGGCGTTCCGACCGGGGCGGCCAGGTCGACGCCGTAGTGCGGCCGCTTGGGCTCGCCGTTCAGGATGCGCTGGCCGCCGAAGCTGGACGAGCGCCGCGTGGCCTGGACCGGCCAGATGAAGCCGGTGCGGAAATAGTCGGCGTCGATCCGGCTGGCGAAGCCGGCCGCCTTGCGCTGCCCCTCGGCGGCGATGCGGGCCAGCAGGGCAGGATCGCTGGGCGCCACCTGGTCCTGAGCCAGACCGTCGATGCGCTGGATGTCGAAGGTCCCCGGCGCGATCGTCGCCTGGTGGTTGGCCGAACCGTCGGGGGTCTCGACGGTGATCAGGGCCGGGGGTAGGGCGTCGCGGTCGAAGCCGATCACGAACCAGCCGTCGGCCGAGGCCTGGGTGGCCGGCGCGCCGTTCAGCAGCACCGTGGCGCGGGGCGCGGTATGGCCCACGACCGCGCCGCCCTGCACGAAGCGGCCCGACAGGGTCAGGCCGGGCGCGGCGGCGCGCGCGATCGACGCCAGGGGCGACGCGAGGAGGACGCCGGTCGCGCCGGCCGTCAGGCGGACGAGCGCGGCGCGGCGGTTCAGCCCCGGCTCTCCTGCCAGCGCTTCAGGGCCTCGGTCGGGCCCGCATAGGCTTCCTGCAGTTCGGGGCTCCAGTAGCGCAGGGCGTCCAGCGACACCCGGGCGCCCGTGACCGCGCACAGCACGAACTGGCCGGGGCTCAGGACGGCGAATTCGCCGTCGCCGTAGTGCAGGGTGGCCGGACCGCCGGCCTTGCCGAGATTGGGATCGAACGCGTTCATGAGGGTCTTTTACGCCAGTTGGGGTCTGGGGAACAGGGAGGCGGTCCCGCGCGAGGTCAAAACAGGCTGCCCTGATCGGACGACGGCGGCGGGGTCTTCGGCTTGGGCGCCGGACGCGGCGGCGGCGCGGCGACGGGCGCGGGCGGGACGGGCGTCCCGCCTTCGCCGTCGATCACCGCGTCGCGGTCGCCGGCCTTGAACTTCAGGTTCACGCGTTCGCCGCTGGTCAGTTCGGCGGCCGAGCGGGCGATCGTGCCGTCGGCCTTGCGGACCAGGGCGAAGCCCAGCTCCAGCGGGCGCTCGGGGTTCAGCGACACCCGCAGCTTGTCCAGGGCGACCAGGCGGTCGGTCTCGCGCTCCAGCCGCCGCTTGGCCACGGCGTTGAGCCGCTCCTGCAGGGCCGGAAGGCGGGCGTGCTGGGCCACGCGCTCGGGAACGCGGGCCGCCGCCAGGTCCAGGCGCCGGCCCAGGTCCTGGACCCGTCGCCCGCAGTCGGCGCGCTGGCGGTGCAGGGTGTCGGGCGAGAGGCGCGCGGTGACCTTCAGGAGGTCGCGGGCGTGGATGTCGGTGTTGCGCTGCAGGGCCGCGTCCAGGCGGGCGGCGACCTCCTTGAAGCGGCGCTCGGCCGGGGCGGTCAGGTCGTCCAGGCGGGGCAGGCCGCGCACCGCCAGGTCCAGGCGCTGCTGGGCCAGGGCCAGCAGGTCGGCGGGACGGGGCAGGCCGCGCGCGGCGCTGATCAGGCGGGTGCGGCGCTCCTCGATCACGCGGCCGCCGCAGGTGTTCAGGCGGCGGTCGTAGTCGCTGACCAGGGCCCGCAGCTCGGCCAGCACGGGCGTGGCCATCTCGGCGGCGGCGGTCGGGGTCGGCGCGCGACGGTCGGAGACGAAGTCGATCAGGGTGGTGTCGGTCTCGTGGCCGACGGCCGAGATCAGCGGGATCGTCCCCTCGGCCACGGTGCGGGCCAGGCCCTCGTCGTTGAAGGCCCACAGGTCCTCGACCGAGCCGCCGCCCCGGGCGACGATCAGGATGTCGGGGCGCGGCACCGGGCCGCCGGGCGCGATGGCGTTGAAACCGCGGATGGCGGCGCTGACCTGGCCGGCGGCGGCGTCGCCCTGGACCACGCAGGGCCAGACCAGAACCTGGCATGGCCAGCGGTCGCGGATGCGATGGAGAATGTCACGGATCACCGCCCCGGTCGGGCTGGTGATCACCCCGACCACGGCCGGCATCGAGGGCAGGGGACGCTTGCGGTCCGCCGCGAACAGGCCCTCGGCATGCAGCTTGGCCTTCAGCCGCTCCAGCTGGGCGAGCAGTGCGCCGACCCCGGCGGCCTCCATGGTCTCGATGACGATCTGGTAGCGCGAACCGGCGGGATAGGTGGTGATCTTGCCGGTGACGATGACCTCCAGCCCGTGCTCGGGCCGGATCTGCAGCTGGCGGACATTGCCCTTCCAGACCACGCCGTCGATGGCGGCCTTGTCGTCCTTGATGGTCAGGTAGACGTGGCCGTTGGAGTGATGGGTGACCTTGGAAAGCTCGCCGCGCAGCCGCACGAAGCTGTAGCGGTCTTCCAGCGTGCGCTTCAGGGCGAAGGCCAGCTCCGAGACGGAATAGGCCTGGGCGTTGGAATCGGGCGCGGCGACGTCGGTCATGGGGGATTAGATAGGACGGTTTGGGGTTGGGTGTGAAATGGGTTGGCTTGGTGCGGTCAGCACTTGCCCCCTACGGACCGCTTCGCGGTCGTCTTCCCCCGGAGGGGGAAGAGCCTCGCGCAGGCGGCTCCGCCCCCTACGGGGGCGGACAGGCGGCGAAGCCGCCAGGTGGGGGCAAGGGGGTGTGATCCCACGCCTCCGGCTGTGAGCTGATGGAAAGGGCTGCGGAGCGCCGGACATCGTCCGGAGGAAGTAGAGAGTAACCGTTTCGACGAAGCCCGATCGCTCCGCGCGGTCGTTATCCGGAAGCGCGACGGCGCTGAGTTCTATTCGAACCTCGCCGCCTTGAAGCCTCCGACGGGCGGGCTGGAGCAACGATCTCCAGTCCCGGACCGCGAGCGTCTCACCGCCCGCCTGCTGCTCAACCGGCCCCCATCCAACGCTGTATCCGTGTTCCGAGCCCAGCCGGCACCAGATGGATGGGGTTTGATCCTTTCGGACCGCCGAAGGAGCTTCCCGCTCGATCGCCCCCCGCCGCCGCATCGGTCGCTGGCCATGCGCCCTTTCCCGCGTCGAGGTGGGAGCATTATGCGGCCCCTGGGAAACCCTGCGGGGAATAAAGATTTAGCGCCGTGATTTCAGCGGCTTGTCCGCCGCAATGACGGGGACATGCCCTTGCGGCGTGTCCCCAACCGCCTGGCTCGGTGCGAAACCTGGGGACACGCCCAAGGGCATGTCCCCGTCAGAACTGGTCTCCGTCGCGGAACCGCCAGCCGACGTCCGGCGAGGCGACGAGGACGGCCTGCCGGCGCGTGACGCAGCGGTTGATCGCCGAGCCCATGTTGATGGTCAGGCCCGACAAGGGGCGGACCTCCACGCCGTCGGGATGGCTGAAGGCCAGGGCGCCGCCGCCGGCCTGGCCCGGCGCCAGGAACGGCGCGTCGATCAGCGCGTCGAAGGCGCGTTCGCCCGGGCGAGGCTTCTCGTCGGGCATCATCTCGGCCGGCCGGGCTTCGCCGATGGCGCAGACCCGGGACCAGGGGCCCGGCTCCAGCCGCATGAGATCGATGGGACCCCCGTGCGCCAGGGCCGCCGAGAAGGCCGCGTCGAAGGCGCGGTCGGCGTCCGACATCGCGATCTCGCCGCAGCTGGCCAGCACGACCGAGGCGACTGACAGAAGGGCCGCACGGGCGACACGGTTGGGCATGGGCGCGCTCCGTCCGGCCAAGCGGTCGCCGGGATCGGTCCAACGTGGGCGAGCGTGGTGCAGACCCGATGCAGGCGTTGTCGATCAATGGCCCAAAAAGCAAAAATCCCGGAGCGGCCCCTCAGCCGTCCGGGATCTTTTCCAGTTCCTCGCCGTGAGGCCGAAATCCCCGCCGCGCTTTCCTCATGAGGACTTGGGCGCGTGGATATCTACCGCCGACTCCGGCATCCCACGTCCGGAAGCCCGAGCTTCCAGGACCGTGGGCGGCCCCACGGAGGTGAGAAACTAGATGTAGCGGCGCAGGGAGCGGGCCAGTTCGGTGGCGCCGGCCTTCTTCTTGGTCTGCTGCGGCTGGTAGGCGATGCGGGCGTGTTCGCCGCAATAGGGGCCTTCCGACGACCGGCGGCCGCAGAAGGTGAAACCGTCGGCCGACGGATCGCCGATCGGCCACTTGCACATGTGGGCGCCCAGGGTCAGCACGGTGGCCGAGCCCGGCTCCTCGGCGCGGAACGCCGGGACCGACGGCTGCTGGGCCACGGCCGGCAGCGGCGCCGGCTCGGCGGCGATCACCCGGCGCGGGGCCGAGGGCATCGTGGTGGCGGCCGGACGCGCCGGACGCGGGGCCTTGAAGGCCGGTCGCGCCGGTTGCGAGGGGGCCGCGCGGCCCGACAGGCCCAGGCGGTGCACCTTGCCGATCACGGCGTTGCGCGTGACGCCGCCCAGCTGTTTGGCGATCTGACTGGCCGAAAGGCCGTCCAGCCAAAGCTTCTTCAGGGTGGTGACGCGTTCGTCAGTCCAGCTCATAGCCCATCTCCGCCTAAAAGGGGCCACGACGGGTTTCCCCGACTCGCCATGGCCTCTATATCTGGTGTACAGACCGCCCCGCCGGCGGCTGACCTACTAGATAGTGTAAAGAATGCGTTAAAACGCACAATAGGCTGTAAGGCGTTCGTCCACAGGAACTATATCTTGATTCTTCCGGAACGCGCCTTGCGCTCCGGCGAGCCCGGGCGCACATGCTGGCCCGTGGCGGCCCCCGCGGACGCCTTCGAGGCGTTCTGGATCCGAGACCCCCCATGAAAGACATGACGTCCGACGTCATCCCGCCGCAGCCGCGCGACTATCACGGCTGGAACTGGAGCGGGTTCTTCACCCTGTACCAGCGCGAGATCCGCCGGTTCTGGAAGGTCGGCACCCAGACGGTCGCCGCCCCGGTGGTGACGACGCTGCTCTACATGCTGGTGTTCGTGGTGGCGGTGGGCGGCAGCCGGCCGGCGGTGGAAGGCGTGACCTTCGGCCACTTCGTGGCGCCGGGCCTGATCATGATGGCCATCCTCAACAACGCCTTCGCCAATTCGTCCTCGTCGCTGATCCAGGCCAAGATGATGGGCCTGACGCCCGACTTCCTGACCCCGCCGCTGACCCCGCTGGAGCAGGTCTCGGCCTTCGGCCTGGGCGCGGCGACGCGCGGCATCGTGGTGGGGGCGGTCACCGCCCTGGTCATCGGCGTGCTGCCGGGCGCGGGCCTGCAGATCAGCCACCTGTGGGCGATTGTCTATTTCTCGGTCGGCGCCTCGATCATCCTGGGCCTGGCCGGCGTGCTGGCGGGCCTGTGGGCCGAGAAGTTCGACCAGCTGGCGGCCGTGACCAACTTCCTGATCATGCCCATGACCTTCCTGTCGGGCACCTTCTACCTGGTCGACAAGCTGCCCGAGCCGTTCCGCTCGGCCAGCCACTTCAACCCGTTCTTCTATCTGATCGACGGCTTCCGCTACGGCTTCATCGGCCATGCCGACGGTTCGGTGGCGGTCGGGGCGGTGGTGACGGCCGTGCTGTCGATCGGCCTGTTCCTGTGGTGCTGGGGCCTGTTCCGGACCGGGTATCGGCTGAAGAGCTAGGTCGCCCGGAGCGTTTGATGAAACGGCCGCCTCGCAAGGGGCGGCCGTTTTTGCTCTCCTTGATCCGCTCATCCCGGCGAATGCCGGGACCCAGATCCTATGGCTTTGAGGTTGGCTGGACGGGCTCTGAGCTCAAGGAACCCACCATACCGCTATTCCATCTGGATCCCGGCATTCGCCGGGATGAGCGGTTCTTGGGTTTAGGGCGCGACCCCCTTCACCAGCACCTCCACCCCCTCGGTCGGTCCGCCGTTGATCACCGGGATGTGGGTGTCGTTGGTGAACCGCAGCCGGCCGTCGACCTCGACCCGGGCCGAGACCGCTATGCGGGCCGTGGGCGCGATCTTGGCCGGGTCGTAGCCCAGCGAGAAGGCGACCGGCGGGGTCTGGGCCGGGATCACCGCCTCGGCGATGACCTTGGCGGGGGCGTCGGCCCGGCTGACGTCCTGCAGGCGCACGATCACCTTGGTCTGGGGCGGCAGCATGATCCGTTCGCGCCAGACCACCTGGCCGGTGACCGCCGCGCTGGACGGCCCGGACGGGGCGGGTCCGGAGGCGCCGGCGCATGCGGTCAGGATCGTCAGGGCGAGGAGGGCGGGCGCGAAGGGCTTCATGGACAATCTCCTGAACAAGGCTCCCCCGAGCGCCCAAAGGGGTACGGCCTGGACGCGCGCGCTTCAACCGGTCGATCCGTCATGTGACCGCGAACAGTGTGGCTTGGCGGTCCCTGACACCCAAAATTCACGGCCGCTTTGTTGACAGCGCCCGGTTACACGCCGACAACGCTTGGCCTTCCGGTCCCCGTGCTTTTGAGCACGGGGGCTTCTTTCCTTTTTGGGAGGCCGTCTTGAGCACGTCGACGTCGTCTAACCCCGCGCAACACCACATCATGGGCGTCTACAACCGCGCCCCGCTGGCGTTCGAGCGAGGCCGAGGCGCGCGACTGACCTCGACCACCGGCGAGGACTACCTGGACTGCGTGGCGGGCATCGCCACCTGCGGCCTGGGCCACGCCCACCCCGTGCTGGTCGACGCGCTGAAGACCCAGGGCGAAAAGCTCTGGCACGTCTCCAACATCTACACGATCCCCGAGCAGGAAGTGCTGGCCGACAAGCTGTGCGCGGCCACCTTCGCCGACGTGGTGTTCTTCACCAATTCGGGCACCGAGGCGATCGAGTGCGCCCTGAAGGCCGCCCGCCGCTACCACGTGGTCAACGGCCAGCCCGAGCGGGTGGACATCATCGGCTTCGACGGCTCGTTCCACGGCCGCTCGTACGCGGCGGTCAACGCCTCGGGCAACGCCGGCTATCTGGACGGCTTCGGCCCGCGCCTGCCGGGCTACATCCAGCTGCCGTTCGGCGACTGGGACGCCCTGAAGGCCGCCATCGGTTCGACCACGGCCGGGGTGATCATCGAGCCCGTCCAGGGCGAGGGCGGGGCCCGCGCCCTGACCGACGCCCAGCTGAACGAGCTGCGCCAGATCACCCGCGACGCCGGCGTCCTGCTGATCCTGGACGAGGTGCAGAGCGGCATGGGCCGGACCGGCAAGCTGTTCGCCCACGAGTGGGCGAGCGACGCCGTCCCGGACATCATGTGCGTGGCCAAGGCCCTGGGCGGCGGCTTCCCGGTCGGCGCGTGCCTGGCCACCACCGAGGCGGCCAAGGGCATGCAGCCCGGCACGCACGGCTCGACCTACGGCGGCAACCCGCTGGCCATGGCCGTGGGCACGGCGGCGTTCGACACGATCAACACGCCGGAGATCCTGGACAACGTGAAGACCGTCGCCGGCTTCTTCACCCAGCAGCTGAACGGCCTGAAGGACCGCTTCCCGGACGTCATCGTCGATATCCGCGGCAAGGGCCTGCTGATCGGCGTCAAGGTCGTGCCGAACAATCGCGAGTTCATGGTCCTGGCCCGCGACGAGAAGCTGCTGATCGCCGGCGGCGGCGACAACTGCGTGCGCCTGCTGCCGCCGCTGAACCTGACGGTCGAGGAAGCGTCCGAGGCCATCGCCAAGCTCGAAAAGGCCTGCGAGGCCGCCCGGGCCAAGGCGGCCGCCTAAGGCCGCGACCTTATAAACCGCCCGTTCCGGCCAGGCCGGGGCGGGCGGGCAGGGGGATTTGCTCATGACCGAGCCCAGACACTTCATCGACCTGTGGAAGCTGGACGGCGCCACGCTGCGGCTGATGCTCGAGGACGCCAAGGCCCGCAAGGCCGCCCGCGCCGGCTGGCCCAAGGGCCGCGTCGACGCCGACGCCCCGGCCAAGGACCGCGTCCTGGCGATGATCTTCCAGAAGAACTCGACCCGCACCCGCTTCTCGTTCGACGCGGCGATCCGCCAGCTGGGCGGGTCGGGCATCATCTCGACCGCCGCCGACATGCAGCTGGGCCGCGGCGAGACGATCGAGGACACCGCCAAGGTGCTGTCGCGCATGGTCGACGCGGTGATGATCCGCGCCAACAACCACGCCGACGTCGAGCGCTTCGCCCAGGTCTCGACCGTGCCGGTGATCAACGGCCTGACCGACAAGAGCCACCCGTGCCAGATCATGGCCGACCTGCTGACGATCGAAGAGCATCGCGGCGACGTGGGCGGCAAGACCATCGCCTGGGTCGGCGACGGCAACAACGTGTGCTCCAGCTTCATCCACGCCGCGCCGCTGCTGGGCTTCAAGCTGAACATCGCCTGCCCGGCGGTCTATCACCCGGACCTGGTGGACCTGGCCCGCGCCCAGGAGCGCCAGGGGCAGATCACCCTGACCGACGACCCCAGGGAAGCCGTGCGCGGCGCCGACGTGGTCGTGGCCGACACCTGGGTGTCGATGGGCGACACCGATCATGACGAGCGCCTGGCGGCCCTGGAGCCCTATCAGGTCGACGACGCCCTGATGGACCTGTCCAAGCCGGACGGCGTCTTCCTGCACTGCCTGCCGGCCCACCGCGGCGAGGAGGTCACCGACAGCGTGCTGGACGGCCCGCGCTCGCTGGCCTGGGACGAGGCCGAGAACCGCATCCACGCCCAGAAGTCCGTCCTGGCCTGGTGCTTCGGCGCGATCGGCTAAACGCAAGATCGAGAGGGTCGTCGTGTCCAAGATCGAGTTCAGCAAGGCCGAACGCGACGACCTGATCGACAAGCTGGCGCGCTATCTGGACCGCGAGCTGGACTGCGAGGCCAGCGCCCTGCAACTGGGCTTCCTGCTGGACTTCATCAGCGAGAAGATGGGGCCGCGCTTCTACAATCAGGGCGTCCGCGACGCCCAGACCCTGTTCCAGAGCAAGCTGGAAGACGTGGTCTACGAGATCGAGAAGCCGTTCGTCGACTGACGGCGCGTGCAAGCCCCGTGCGCGCTGGGGCAAGCCGGCGCACGGAAACCGGGCCGGATCGTCCGCGACTGCGCGGCGGCGCGGCGCCCGGCTGAAACCGCCGGCCCGGACGTCCGGGCCGCGCTCCGGCTCCCGGGCGGATGCTATCCCTATCCCCAACGTCAGTGGGGGAGTCGGGTCGTGACCAAGACCAATCGCGCGTCGAAGGGCCGCCGCGCCGCGTCGCTGGCGGCCGGCCTCGCCCTGCTGGCGCTGGCGGGCGGGGCCCGCGCCCAGGACACCCAGTATTCGACCTTCCCCTGGTTCAAGCAGAACATGGTCGTGGGACCGCGCTGCTTTTCCTATCCCGAGCCGTGGGAGGGGCCGTTCAGCCCCTGCACCGAGGCCGACCACCGGGCCTGGCTGGCCGACGTCACCCGCTGGCGGACTGAGCGGCGCATCCGCGTCGGGCTGGACACCAGCCGCTACGACAAGCCCGAGTTGGCCTGGACCCAGCGGGCCTTCATGCAGGCCCAGGCCATGATGGAGGACCGCTATCTCTACGACCCCGTGGCGGGCCGCTACACGGTCGACCGCTATCTGGACGACCTGATCGCGCGGTTCGGCGGCATCGACGCGGTGCTGCTGTGGCCGGACTATCCCAATCTGGGCGTCGACGCCCGCAATCAGATCGACATGATCCACGCCCTGCCGGGCGGGATCCCCGGCGTGAAGGGCATGATCGCCGACTTCCACCGTCGGGGCGTCAGGGTGCTGTTCCCCATGATGATGTGGGACCAGGGCACGCGCGATCCCGGCGCGCCGTGGCCCGAGGCCCTGACCAAGCTGATGATCGAGATCGGCGCCGACGGCATGAACGGCGACACCCAGGACGGCGTGCCCCTGGCCTTCTCCCTGGCCGCCGAGCGCCAGGGCAAGGTGCTGGCCTTCCAGCCCGAGGGCGTGGTCCACGACGAGCAGCTGGGCTGGAACGTGATGTCGTGGGGCCAGTACGACTTCGGCTTCGTCCCCAAGGTCGACCGCTACCGGTGGCTGGAGCCGCGCCACATGGTCAACATCTCCGACCGCTGGGCCCGCTCCAAGATCGACGACCTGCAGTACGCCTTCTTCAACGGCGAGGGCTGGGAGAGCTGGGAGAACGTCTGGGGCATCTGGAACGGGATCACCCCGCGCGACGGCGAGGCGACGCGGCGGGTGGCGACGATCGAGCGCGGCGTCGCGCCGTTCCTGACCAGCCCCGACTGGGAGCCGTTCTATCCGATGACCCGGTTCGGCGTGTTCGCCAGCCGGTGGCCCTCGAAGGAGAAGGGCGGCGGCGCCGAGGTCTGGACCATCGTCAACCGCAACGAATACGGCGTCGACGGCCGGCAGATGGCCGTGGCCGACGCGCCGGGCCGGCGCTGGTTCGATCTCTATCACGGCGTCGAGCTGGCGCCGGAGCGTGACGGCGGCAAGGCCTGGCTGTCGTTCGAGGTCGAGGCCAAGGCCTATGGCGCGGTGCTGGCGGTCGACGGCGAGCCCGACGCCGCCCAGCGCGACCTGATGGCCCGCATGAAGGCCATGACCACTAGGCCCCTGGCGTCCTATTCGGCCGAGTGGAAGCCGCTGCCGCAGACCATGGTCGCGGTCGCCCCGACCCGCCCCGCCGCGACCGCGCCGCCCGGCATGGTCGAGATCCCGGCCGGGACCTTCCGCTTCCAGGTGCGGGGCCTCGAGGTCGAGGGCGGCAACGGGATCGGCGTCGACGTGGCCTATCCGTGGGAGGATTCGCCCCGCCGCTTCCACGACCGCCAGATGGCGATGAAACGCTTCTTCATCGACCGCACGCCGGTGACCAACGCCCAGTTCAAGGCCTTCCTGGACGCCACGCGCTACCACCCCAAGGACGACTTCAACTTCCTCAAGGACTGGACTCTCCAGAAGGGAGAAGCAGGTGCAACCTATCCGGACGGGTGGGCCGACAAGCCGGTGACCTGGGTGTCGCTCGAGGACGCCCGGGCCTACGCCGCCTGGGCCGGCAAGCGCCTGCCGCGCGAATGGGAATGGCAGTACGCCGCCCAGGGGACCGACGGCCGAGCCTATCCGTGGGGCGACGCCTGGAACCCCGCCGCCGTCCCGGCCCCGAACAAGGGTCGGACCCTGACGCCGCCGGACGCGGTCGACGCCCACCCGGCCGGGGCCAGCCCGTTCGGCGTGCTCGACCTGGTCGGCAACGTCTGGCAGTGGACCGACGAGCACCAGGACGACCACACCCGCGCGGCCGTCCTGCGCGGCGGTTCGTCATACCAGCCGCAGGGCTCGATCTGGTACTTCCCCCAGGCCTATCGCAACGACCAGCACGGCAAGCTGCTGCTGATGGCGCCGGGCAAGGATCGGGCGGGGACGATCGGTTTCCGCTGCGTGGTCGACGCCGGCTGAGGCCGGCTCGGACGGCCGCGCGGTCGCAGGGGGCTCGCATTTTTCGTCCAAGCGATTATCTAGCCTCCCCATGACCGACATCGCCGCCCAAACCCTGCCGGACGCCGCTCCGGACGACCTCGTTTCCGCCTTCCAGATCGAAGGCCTGCCCGTGCGCGGCCGCGTGGTGCGCCTGGGCGCGGCGGTCGACGAGGTGCTGACCCGCCACGACTATCCCGAGCCCGTCGCCAACCTGCTGGGCGAGGCCTGCGCCCTGGCGGCGCTGGTCGGCTCCAGCCTGAAGTTCGAGGGTCGGCTGATCGTCCAGGCCCAGGGCGACGGCCCGGTGCGCTATGTCGTGGTCGATTACGACACCTCCGGCGCCCTGCGCGGTTATTGCCGGTTCGACCCGGAGGAGGTCGCGGCCGCGTCGGAGGGCTTCGCCCGTCCCGGCGCCCGCACCCTGCTGGGCGGCGGCACCTTCGTGATGACCGTCGACCAGGGTCCGGACATGGACCGTTACCAGGGCATCACCCCGATCGAGGGCGAGACCCTGGCCCTGTGCGCCGAGCAGTACTTCGCCCAGTCCGAACAGACCCCGACCCGCGTGCGTCTGGCCGTCGGCCAGGCCGACACGGGCGAGGGCGCCAAGTGGCGCGCGGGCGGCATCCTGATCCAGGCCATCGCCGGCGACGAGAGTCGCGGCGAGACCCAGGAAGCCTGGCAGCACGTCCAGGCCCTGTTCGAGACCACCGGCGAGGACGAGCTGATCGACCCCACCGTGCCGACCACCACCCTGCTGTGGCGGCTGTTCAACGAGGACGGCGTGCGCCTGCTCGAGGAAAAGCCGCTGCGCGCCTTCTGCCGCTGCTCGGAAGACCGCATCGGCGCGGTGCTGGGCTCGTTCACGGCCGAGGAAGTGGCCGAGATGGTCGAGCCCGACGGCAAGATCCACGTGACCTGCGAGTACTGCTCGCGCAAGTACGCGCTGGAGCCGACGCCGGCCGCCTGAGGCGGGCGGCTGACTAGCGGCCCAGCAGGATGGCGCGGAAGCTCGGCCCCACCGGATAGAAACGGTTGGGCTGGCCGTCGTCCCGCACCAGGGCGTCGCCCAGGATCGTGAACGACTTGAACGCGGTCCCGCCGAAGCTGGCGCGCAGGCGGCCGGTGACGACGGCGGCCGGCTGGCCGGGCGGCTGGAACGATCGGTCCCAATGGACCTGACCGGCGAGGGCCATGGCGGACTTGGTCGGGAGGGGCCTGCCTCCCAGACCGAAGGCGGCGCAGGCCGTGACCCTCGGGCCCGGACCTCTGGCTCCGAGGTTCGCGGGCCAGGGCGCGGTCGGCGACGGGATCGGCGCGGGCTGCTGAGCCGGCGTCGCCACTTGCCACGTCGCGCCCTCCTGGAGATAGAAGGTTCCGTCGGGGCGGCAATAGATCACGCCCGTCGGCCCGCAGACCGGGGCGTTGATCGCCTTCGCGAGCGTGAAGAGAAGCTGGGCGCCCGTTAAGCCGGCGCCGACCGCGGCGCCGTAGAGGCAGAGCGCTTCGAACCGCCCGCTCAAGGACTGGAAGAGCGGGACCCAGACGGCCTGGTTGTCGATATTGATATGCTGGGCGCTCGTGCCGATCGAGCCGCCGGCCCCGACGCCGAACAATCCCGGCGCGCCATGCCCGATCAGCGAAGCCCTGGTCGGCGACGGCTGCATCGACGCACAAGCCCGCAGGTTGTTGACGGCGACTTGGACGCTGGCGTGGGCGCCGGCGGTCGGGTTCCCCGCACGGGCGTTGTCCAGATAGCTGTCGGGCTTGGTGGCGTCGATCGACACGCATCCAGGCAGGGGCGCGCCCATGAGAGGCTGGAGGAACATGGTGATCTCCGGATGGGTTTGACGCGGCGCGCTAGACGTAGGCGACCGAGAAGCCGCCGTCGGGATGCTGGGTGACGGCTGCGGTGGTCTGCGTCCGACCGGCGAAATCGATCGTGGCGAGGTTCACGTCTTTGGGCGGCTCGATCACCTGGCCAGGCATGTCGGCGCCTTCCGCGACGATCAGGCTGGGCGCGGGCGATCCTTCGCCGTCGGGCTTGTACACCAGGCTGTCCCAGGCGCCGGGCGTGACGTTCTCGAAGGTGGCCCAGACATTGGTGTAGACCGGTGTCTGGCCGCCGGGTTCGACGGCGGGCGGCATGAAGATGATGTAGCTCTTGTCGACGCCGCTCTGGTTGTTCACCCGGATCGTATAGGTGGGCGTCGCCGGTCCCACGCCCGGACGGCCCTGACCGTCGCGCGCGCCTGCCGACGAGGCGACCGAGCCTTGCGCGGCCGCCTCGATCGCCATCTCGGTGACCTGGCCGTCGACATCGAGGGTCGCCTTGACCGGGATCGCCTGGCCGGGAAGCAGGCGGTGGACGATGCTGGCCGTCGTGCCCCGCTGACCGCCGACTTCGTGGACCTCGGGCTCGGCGGCGGTCACGGAGCCGCCCTGGGCGTCGACCAGCGTGACCTTCACCGCGTTCGGATCCAATCGCGGCGACCCATGGACGCGGGCGATCAGCAGATGAACCTCGGGACTGTCGTTGGTGAGGTTGCGGCCCAGGCGCGCGCCGATCAGGCGATCGCTGGGTTGGAGCCCCCGGGGCGCGTCCACCATCGCCACCGTGGGCGCCGTGAGCATGCCCGCCACCGTCCAGTTCCGGGTCGCCAGGACGACGTTGGCGGCCGTGTCGACGAGCTGACCCTGGAACTGCAGATCGACGGTGTAGGTGAAGCCGGGCTGGATGTTGCGGAACCCGGGCTGGTCGAACATCGCGTACTGGGAGCCGGTCGACTGGTCCGGGTCCTTGTAGGCGTTCCAGGTCGAGGGCGGACAGGCGCGATAGCCGTAGGCCGTGCAGACGCCGGGCGGGCATCCGTCCTGCTGCCAGACGGCGGGCGACATCACCGTCGGCTCGCAGAGGATGTGTAGAACGACCGAGCCGTTGACGGAAAACTGGCCCCGGACCATCTGGCGATATTCGCCGTTCGCGCAGCTGCTGCCGGCGCTGTTGGTGAAGATGGCGACGACGCTGTAGGCCGCCATGAAATTATCGCCCTGGTCGGTCGGCTCCACGTTGCCGTCGGGCGTGGTGAACACCGAATAGCCGAGCGTCGAGGCGGCGGCGAGCGACAGCGCGCCGTCCAGGCCGTGGAGGATCTTGGTCGGGGCGGTCGGGCTGGCCGCGAAGTCGATCTGGGTCTGGGGCTTGGAGCCGTCGGGATCGACCGTCAGCCGGAACTGGCCGGGCGCGGCCTTGGGCGGCGCGGGGAACAGCAGGGCGCACAGCTTGGCCAGCAGGCCGGGCTTCCCGGGCGCCGGTTCCGCATAGGCCATCTTGGCCGAGCTTCCCGGCGCGATCGTCTGGCTGATCGACCAACCCGCCTGGGCCGGGGCGCCGGGCGGCGGGGCCTGGAACAGGGCGTAGGTTCCCGGCGTGTCGCTGTTGTTGACGACAGTGACGCTGTATTGGGCCACGGCTTTCCCCCCGGTTTGCGCGAGGGTCTCGCAATAGGCGCAGCTTCGCAACCGAAAGGCGATTTTCCGCTGTCGCTAGTTGTAGCGACAGCGGCGGGCCGAACGAAGGGGCGGGCGCGGACGCCCGACCCGACGTCCGGCCCGCCGCCTGTCCTAGAAGAAGATCGAGCCCACGCCGCCGGACGAGCCGACCAGGCTGTAGATGTAGTAGTCGACGTCGCCGTGCGAGACCACGCCGTCGAACTCCAGCGTCGAGACCACGGCGCCGCTGGTGTTGTTGATCGTCACCGAACCGTTGTCCGTGCCGGGAGCGCTGTTGGCCGGCGCGATGAAGTCGAAGACCGATCCCGGGCCGGCCAGGATCAGGTTGTCGTGGTTCGGATCGGCCAGGGCGGTGGTGGTGACCAGGATGTCCTTGGCGCCGAACCGGACGATGTGGTCCGAGCCCCAGTCGAGGGCCAGGTCGGTGTCGAAGAAGAACACGTTGGACTTATGGTCGCCGACGTCGCCGGCCAGGTTGTCGTTCGACAGCTTGCCCTCGATGGCCTTCTTGGGCCGCGTGTCGGCGTCGCCGTAGGCGTACAGGCCGTCGGCCGTGACGCCCAGATAGCGCACGCCCTCATGCCCGAGGCCCAGGAAGACCGCGTCGAGGCCGCCCAGGTCCAGCAGGCCGGCATGGGTCGGGACGATGCCGTCGTTGTTGCTGTCGGAGAGCTTGGACTTGGTCAGGATCACGTCGTCGCCGCCGAAGTCGGTGATCAGGTCGACGCCGGTGGAGTGGGCGCCGAACACGAAGGTGTCCGAGCCGCCGCCGCCGACCAGGATGTCGGTGAAGCCCTTGCCCTCGATCACGTCGTTGCCCAGGCCGCCGACCAGGATGTCGAAGCCGGGCGTGCCCACCAGGTGCAGGTTGGCCGGGCCGGAAGAGGCGACCGGGGCGGTCGCCGCGCTGGTGACCGCCTCGGCCGTGCCGTGGCCGTCGACATAGCTGGCCGTCACCCGCACCACGCCGCCGACATCGGCCGCGCCGAGGGTGTAGGTCGATTGGTCGGTCCCGACATTGACGAAGCCCGAACCCGTGTCGCGTTGCCACTGGTAGTGCAGCGTGCCCAGTCCGTCGGCGTCGGCCAGGGTGGAGGTGTTGGCCGTCAGGACCTGGTTCTGGGTCGCCGTGCCGTTGATCGACGCCCCGCCCGTCGGCGCGTCGTTGACGTTGGCGATGGGGGCCGTCGCCGCGCTGGTGACGCTGTCGTTGAAGCCCTGGCCGTCGGTGTAGCTGGCCACGACGCGCACCACCGCCCCGACGTCGGCGTCGCCCAGGGTGTAGGTCGCCTGGTCGGTCCCGACATTGACGAAGCCCGAGCCGCTGTCGCGCTGCCACTGGTAGTGCAGGGCGCCCAGGCCGTCGACGTCGGCGAGGGTGGAGGTGTTGGCCGTCAGGACCTGGTCCTCGGTCGTCGTGCCGGTGATCGACACGCCGCCGGTCGGCGCGTCGTCGACGGCGGCGACGGCGCCCGTCGCCGCGCTGGTCGCGGACTCGATGGCGCCCAGGCCGTCGGTGTAGCTGGCGATCACGCGGACCACCGCCCCGACGTCGGCGTCGCCCAGGGTGTAGGTCGCCTGGTCGGTCCCGACATTGACGAAGCCCGAGCCGCTGTCGCGCTGCCACTGGTAGTGCAGCGTCCCCAGACCGTCGGCGTCGGCCAGGGTCGAGACGGCCGTCAGGACCTGGTCTTCGGTCGACGAGCCGGTGATGCTCACGCCGCCGGTGTGGGGGTCCTGGGTCCCGTTGATGGTGATCGTGTAGCTGTCGGTGTCGGACTGCGCTCCGCCCGAACCCGTGGCGCCGCCGTCGCTGGTGACCACGGTCAGGGTGTCGGTTCCGCTGACATCCGGATCGCCGTGGAACACCAGGCCGTTGGCGGCCGCCAGGGTGGCGTTGATCGCGTTGATCGTGCCGGTGACGGTCACCGTGCCGGCGCCGTTGGCGGCGATGTCGCCCGCCGTCAATCCGCCGGCGACGTCGGTCCGCAGGGTCAGGACGCCATGGGTCACGCTCAGGACGACCGTCATCGTCGCCGAGGCCGGATCGGCGTCGACGTCGCTGATCTGCAGGCCGGTGACGGCGATGTCGGTGTCTTCGTTACCCGAGGCGGTGACGGACGCGCTGTTGACCGGCGCGTCGTTGACCGCGGCGATGTTGAGCGTGGTCGTGCCGCTGTTGACCGACCCGGCCACGACGCCGGGCGTGCCGTCGTTAATCGTCCAGGTGAGGGTGCGGGTGGTGTTGGCGCCGTAGTTCGTCGGGTTGTCGCCCGTGGCCCAATAGACCAGCCCGGCCAGGGCGGCCTGATAGTGGGCGAAGGTGTCGTAGCCGCTCAGGGTCAGGGTCTCGGTCGCGGCGTTCCAGCTGACGGTGATGCTGGTGCCGGCGATGGTGCCGGAGATCTGCTTGCCGGCCCCGTAGCCGAGGTGGTCGTCGGCCGTGCTGCTCTCGTTCGAGGAGAACGTGCCGCCGGTGATCTGCACCGTGGCGCCGACCAGATAGGCGCCGTCGGCGTCGACGATCGTCGGCGAGCCGGTGAGCAGGGTGGTCGCCGAGGCCGATTGCTCGGTCGCGGCCGTGGCCGAGCCGTTGACGGTCAAGGCCGCCAGGTCCGTGAAGACCATGCCCTCGACGGTCGCTCCGACGGTCGAGAGGCCGGGGCTGATCGTGCGGATCAGGTTGGCGCTCGTGCCGGCGGCGTCCAGCTGGAAGACGTAGATGACGTCGTCGGTGTCAGTCCCGCTGTTCTCGACCTCCTCGCTCTCGAGATAGATCTGCCGCGTCGACTGATCGAACGTCATGTCGCCGCCGTAGTAGTGGCTGCCGACCGGCAGACCGGTCAGGGTCACCTTGACGGCCGTGCCGTTGACGGCGTTGCCGCTGATGTACCAGAGGGCGTTGTCGTTGGCGTCGTAGCTGGCGCTGGGCGACGGGTTTTGCGAGTGGGTCGTGAAATAGACCAGGTCGGTGGTCTCATCGACCTCGACGTCGACGAAGACGCCGTCGGCGTAGCTGGTGTTGCTGAACTGGCTGTCGTTGACCAGGGTGGTCACCGTGTTCGGATTGGCCAGGTCCAGGCGGAAGAGGCCGGTGGCCAGGCCGCCGATCGTTTCGGTGTAGTACATCCGGCCGCCGGGCACGATCGAGTGGTCGATCGCGAAGTCCCGTGCGTCCAGGATGGAGAAGCCGCTCTCGTTGGGCCGGCTGTCGGTGGCGGCCGTGGTCAGGAAGCCGTTGTCGGTGACGGCGCCCGTCAGGGGATCGTAGCTGTAGACCCGGATGCCGGTGATGGCGCCGCTCGGCGGGAACGAACCGTCCTGATAGCCGGCGTAGATCTTGTGGTTGATCGTGTCGACCTCGATCGTCTCGACGATGATGTTGTCGGGGAAGTCGACCACCGTGGTCGGGGTCCCGGAGCCGTCGATCGCGCCGCGCACCAGCAGGGCGTGGTCGTCGATGGTGTTGCTGAGGACGGCGAAATAGAAGCCCGCCGCGGTGTCCACGCCGAGGCCGGACGTGAACGAGCTGACGAACTGGTCGTCGCCCGTGCCCACGCCGCCGTTGCTGACGACGGTCGTGGTGGTGGTGCTGTCATCGTTGACCCGGGCGATGCGGGTGTCGGCGTCGCCGCCTTCGGTGATGTACCAGAGTTGGCCGGAGAACGGCATCGTTCACTCCCTATGCTCAATTCGTTGGATTGAGGTCACGCAGGTTCGCTGCGTGGGGGAGTCACAACGGACGCGGGCATTCCGACAATCATCGGTTTTGAAGCCCCCGCGCGCACCCCCGATCCCTGCAACCTTAATAACGTGTCGGGGCGAGCGCAATCCGGAGAGCGGCGTTATGTGGTCGCGACGGCGAATATTCCCGTCCGCGCGGTCCGCGACGCGGCGATCGGGCGTCCTCGCGCCCAGGCGTGCCAGGGGCGCGCGTCCCCGTCGCCGTCTGGCCGCGCTGAAGATCACATGAGGGTGAGGCGTCAGGGCGCCCGACGCCATCCGGGCCGCTGGTCGAAGACCTAGTTCACCCGGCGCGCGGCCCCCGGCAGGTGCAGCGAGAACTCCGGGATCTCGGCTTCGAACACCTCGCCGGCCTCGGTCATCATCTGGAAGTGGCCGGTCATGGTCCCCGACGAGGTCGGCAGCGGGCAGTTGGAGACGTAGCGGAACGCCTCGCGCGGCCGCAGCTCCGGCTGTTCGCCGACCACGCCCGAGCCCTCGACCTCGGTGGCCCGGTTCATGCCGTCGGTGATCGTCCAGTAGCGCGAGACCAGCTGGACGGTCTCCACGCCGTGGTTCTCGATCTCGACCGTATAGCCCCACATCCACAGCCCTTCCTCGGGCGCGGAGTCCTCGGGCTGGTAGACGGGCGAGACGCGCACGACGATGTCGCGCGTGCGCGCTTCATAGATGCCCGTGTCGGCGCCGCGCCGGCGGCGGATCCGCTTCAGAGGAGGGGAGGATTCACGCCTGGTCGAGCGCACGGATCACGTCTCGGGTCAGGTCCGACAGGCTTTCGAGGCCGACCGACAGGCGCACGCCGCCCTCGACCACGCCCAGCGAGGGGCGCATCTCTTCCGGCACCGAGCGGTGGGTGGTGGTCGGCGGATGGGTGGCCATCGACTTGGCGTCGCCCAGATTGTTGGAGATGTCGACGATCTCGAGGGCGTTGAGGAACTTGAACGCCGCCTCGCGCGAGCCCAGGTCCAGGGCCAGCACCGTGCCGCCGCCGGTCATCTGCGACTTGGCGATGTTGTGGCCGGGGTGGTCGGCGCGGAAGGGATAGAGCACCTGCTTGACCGCCTTGTGCTCGGCCACCACGTCGGCCAGGGCCGCGGCGGTGTCGTTCTGGCGGCGCACGCGCAGGTCCAGGGTCTCCAGGCCCTTGACCAGGACCCAGGCGTTGAACGGCGACAGCGACGGGCCGGTGTGGCGCAGCGGGTCGCGGTAGAACTCCTCGTTGATCGCCTCGCTGGTCAGGATGGCCCCGCCCAGCACCCGGCCCTGGCCGTCGATGTGCTTGGTGGCCGAATAGACCACGATGTCGGCGCCCAGCTTCAGCGGCTGCTGGAAGATCGGGGTGGCGAAGACGTTGTCGACGACGACCTTGGCGCCGACCGCGTGCGCCAGCTCCGACACCGCGCGGATGTCGGTGATCTCCAGCACCGGGTTGGACGGGGTCTCGATCAGCACCGCCTTGGTGTTGGGGCGGATGGCCGCCTCCCAGGCCTTGGGATCGGTGGCGTCGACGAAGGTGGTCTCGACCCCGAAGCGCGGCAGCCATTCGGCGATCAGCCAGCGGCACGAGCCGAACAGGGCGCGGCCGGCCACCACGTGGTCGCCGGCGCGGACCAGGCCCATCAGCGCCATGTGGATCGAGGCCATGCCGGTGGCCTGGGCGCGGCAGACTTCCGCGCCCTCGAGGAGCGCCAGGCGGTCCTCGAACATCTTCACGGTCGGGTTGTTGAAGCGCGAATAGACGAAGCCCGGGTCCTCGCCGGCGAAGCGGCGGTCGGCGCCCTCGGCGCTGTCGTAGGTGAAGCCCTGGGTCAGGTAGAGGGCCTCGGCCGTCTCCATGTACTGCGAGCGCGCCAGACCGCCACGGATCAGCTTGGTGGCGATATCCCAGTCCCTCGGGTCCTCGGCCATGGCGGTTCCTTCCTTCGACGCTCTACGCGGAAACGGCCGGCATAAGGGGTTTCACGGGCCTCAGGGTCAAGGCGGACAAGTCTGATTTCAACATTAGAATTGTCACACGCGAACAAGCGGTGGGCGGATGGACCGCGAGCCTTGCCTTCAAGGCCCGGTTTAGCGAGTGTCGCCCCGATGACCGACGCCCACGCTGCGGGGATTCTGCCCTGCCAATCCATCGAGGACCTGATCGCGCAAGAGGCGATCACTTCCCAAACCCCGTTCGACGCCGACCAGGTGCAGCCGGCCAGCCTGGACCTGCGCCTGGGCGCGCGGTGCTGGCGGGTGCGCGCCTCGTTCCTGCCAGGCGTGGCCCGCCGCGTGCCCGAGCGTCTGAAGGACGTGGCGATGCACGAGCTGGACCTGACGAAGGGCGCGGTGCTGGAGAAGGGCTGCGTCTACATCGCCGAGATCCAGGAAAGCCTGGCCCTGCCGGGCAACGTGGCCGCGCGCGGCAATCCCAAGAGCTCGACGGGACGGGTCGACGTGTTCGTGCGCCTGCTCAGCGACCACTCCAAGGCCTTCGACGACATCGAGGCCGGCTATGAGGGGCCGCTCTATATCGAGATCGCGCCCCAGACCTTCTCGGTGCTGGTGCGGGCCGGCACGCGGCTGAACCAGCTGCGGCTCAAGCGCGGCGATCCGGCCAAGCTGGCCATCAAGAGCGTGGGCGTGGACCTGACGCCGGGCGAGGGCGGCATCGTCGGCTTCCGCGGCCGCCGCCACGCCGGGGTCGTCGATCTGGACCACGAGGACGGCCACGACCCGCGCGACTTCTGGGAGCCGCTGGAGACCCGCCACGGCGAACTGCTGCTGGATCCGGGCGAGTTCTACATCCTGGCGTCCAAGGACGACGTCGAGATCCCGGTGCTGGAGGCGGCCGAGATGACCCCGATCGATCCTTCGGTCGGCGAATTCCGGGTGCACTACGCCGGCTTCTTCGACCCGGGCTTCGGCACCGAGGAGGCCGGCGCCGTCGGCTCCAAGGGCGTGCTGGAGGTGCGCAGCCACGAGACGCCGTTCCTGCTGGAGGACGGCCAGATCGTCGCCCGCCTGGTCTACGAGCCCCTGACCGCGCGGCCCCGGCGCCTGTACGGCGAGGGCGGGTCGCACTACCAGCGCCAGGGCCTGAAACTGTCCAAGCACTTCAAGGCGTGGCGTTAGGTCGCAACGCGCGGCGCTTCCCCGGTTAACCGGGCTCTTCGTACCCTGGCCGTCTGTTGAGTTCGGACGTCGGGGGACGTTGTGTCGAGTCGGGTCGCGTATCGGAAGCTGTTGGCCGCCGCCTTGGCGCTCTGCGCCATGACGTGCGCCTCGGCCGTGCGCGCCGCCCCGGCCATGTGGGAAGTGCGCGACCGCGACACCACGATCTACCTGTTCGGCGCCATGCACGTGCTGCAGCCGAACGTGAAGTGGCGCACCCGCGCCTTCGACCGCGCCTACGCCCGGGCCGACAAGGTCTGGTTCGAGACCCGGGCCGACGCCGATCCGGCCGAGGTCCAGGCCCTGGTCGACCGCTACGGCGTCGATCCCGAGCGCCCGCTGAGCGAGAAGCTGCCGCCGCGCACCGTGGCCACGCTGAAGGCGGCGCTGGAACGGGACGGCGGATCGCTGGATCGCGTGGACCGGCTGCGCCCCTGGGCGGCGGCGATGATGCTGTCGGTCCTGCCCATGACCCAGCAGGGGGGCTCGGTCCAGGCGGGCGCAGACGCCACGGTCACGCGCCAGGCGCGGGCGGCCGACAAGCCGATCGCCACCTTCGAGACCCTGGAGCAGCAGATCCAGCTGTTCGCCGCCCTGCCGGAAGCGGTCGAGGTGCAGTACCTGGACGACGTCGCCACCGAGACCCTGACCCCGCCGCGCAACGGTGTGGCCCTGCAGTCGGCCTGGCTGCACGGCGACATGGCCAAGCTGGGACCGCTGGTGGTCGACGTGATGAAGCGCGACCGGCCGGCGCTGTACGACGCGCTGCTCAAGCGCCGCAACGAGGCCTGGGCGGAGGCCCTGGCGGCCGAGATGGACAAGCCCGGCGTCGAGCTGGTGGCGGTCGGGGCCCTGCACATGGCCGGCGCCGACGGCCTGCCGGCCCTGATGGCGGCGCGCGGGTTCCAGGTCCGGCGGGTGCAGTGAACCCGTCCTTCTCCCCCTGCGGGAGAAGGTGGCGCGAAGCGCCGGATGAGGGGTCTCTAACCTTTGCATTCGTCCTCTTGCGGCGTCGTCCGACGCCGTGCGACCCCTCATCCGTCAGCTTCGCTGACACCTTCTCCCGCAGGGGGAGAAGGAAAGGGGGCTGTGCATGACCATCGATCCTGACTGGCTGACCGCCTTCCTGCGCGACGAGAACCTGCCCGCCGGCTTCGCCGCCGAGATCGAGCGGCTGCACGCGCCCCTGGCCGACCGGATCGCGGCGGTGGCCATGGGGCCGGCCTTCGTGGTCGGGATCTGCGGGCCGCAGGGCTCGGGCAAGTCGACCACCGTCCGTGTCGTGGCGGCGCTGCTGGAGGCCCGGGGGCTGAAGACGGCGACCCTGTCGCTGGACGACCTCTACCTGCCGCTGGCCGACCGCGAGGCCCTGGCCCGCGACGTCCATCCGCTGCTGCGCACGCGCGGCGTCCCGGGGACCCATGACGTCGCCCTGGGGCTGGCGGTGCTGGACGGCCTGGCCGGGGAGGGCGGCACGGCCCTGCCGCGCTTCGACAAGGCCGCCGACGACCGCGCGCCCGTGGAGACCTGGCCGGTGGTCGAAGGCCCCGTCGACGTGGTGCTGCTGGAAGGCTGGTGCGTCGGCGCCCGCCCGGAACCCTCCGAAGCCCTGGCCGCGCCGGTCAACGCCCTGGAGCGCGAGCGCGATCCCGACGCGACCTGGCGCGCCCACGTCAACGCCGCCCTGGCGGGGCCGTATCGCGCCCTGTTCGGCCGCCTCGACCTGCTGGTGCTGTTCACCGCCCCGGACTTCGCCACGGTGCTGGCCTGGCGCCGGGAGCAGGAGGCCAAGCTGCGCGCGCGTCTGGCGGAAACCGGGCAGGCGGGGCGCGCCATGAGCGACGACGAGGTCGCCGTCTTCGTCCAGCACTACGAGCGCCTGACCCGGCACATCGCCCGCGAGATGCCGCCCCGCGCCGACATCGTGATCGCCCTCGACGCCGACCGCCGTTCATCGATCGTGTGACCTGCCATTCGGTCGCGCGGCACGGCGTCGCACTAGATGTGGTGTGGCCGCATTTCGGCCTCCACCAGTGCTAGCTTCCCTTTGTCGGCGAAACGACTCACCGAGTCGCCGGCCCAGTGGAGCTTCCGGACCATGAACGCACTTTTCGGCGGGACTTTTTCGACCCACGCCAAGCGCGTCGCCGTCTGGAACCGGGCGGCCCCGATCCCGGGTTGCGACAAGGCGATGTGGCGCTGCGACGACCAGGGCCGGATCATCCGCTGGTCCGACTACGAGGACCGCTTTTCGCGCTACGGCTGGACGATCCTGGGCCAGCGACGGGCCCTCGGGCGGCAAGTCCACCGACCCGTCCATGTCAGCCAGGCCGCCGACGCGGCGCCGCTGCGCAAGGCCGCCTGACCTCGACGCCCTGTCGGCTTTCCTTGATCTTTTGACAAGTTTGCTTGACATTCTTGTAGCGACGAAAGACAAGTATCCTTGTCATTAAGACAGGGAGACCCGACATGGCGTCCGAACGCGGCGAGTGGCTCGCCCTCAAGAAATTCCTGCTGTTCGCCGGTTTCATCGCCGCGATTCTCGTCTGTGTCCGGGTCATCGGCCTGGGCGGCGTCTGGAGCTTTGTCGGCGGCCTGGGCACGGTCGCGGCGTCGCTGGCCTTCGCCCTCGGCTCCAACCGCCTGTTCAAGCGCGAGCCCCTGCGGCCCGCCATGCGGCGCTACATGCTGCGGTTCGGCGTCTCGATGTCGGCCTATGTCTTCCTGCTGATCGGCGCGATCATGCTGCATGGCCAGGGTCTGACCGCCGGGCCGCTGGGCTATGTGATCGCCCTGGCGCCCGCCTTGGCCATTCTGGGTTCGATAGCCGCGATGGGCTTCTACCTGGCCGAGGAAAAGGACGAGTTCGCCCGCGAGATCCTGATCCAAAGCCTGCTGTGGGGCATCGCCGTGACCCTGGGCGCGGCCAGCGTCTGGGGCTTCCTGGAGACTTTCGGCAAGGCGCCGCACGCCCCCGCCTGGGCGGCCGTCCCGATCTTCGCCATGGCCATGGGCCTGTCGCAGCCCCTGATCGCCAGGAGGTATCGGTGAGGAACCGCCTCAAGGTCCTGAGGGCCGAGCGCGACTGGAGCCAGGCGGACCTCGCCGAGCGCCTGGACGTCTCGCGCCAGACCATCAACGCCCTGGAGACGGGCAAGTACGATCCCAGCCTGCCCCTGGCCTTCAAGATCGCCCGCCTGTTCGGCCTGCCGATCGAGACCATCTTCCAGGACGAAGCCTGACCCGACGCGGTCGGACCCGACCCGCCAAACCATCACCCTTCATCCCTCGGCGCGCCGCCGAACCCTGGCGCATGCCCGCAAATCAGGAGTTCCCGCCATGTCCTATCGTCGATCGACCTTCCCCCTGTTCGTCATGGTGATGGCGATACTGGCCGCCCTCGGCGTGTTCAACCCCGCCCACGCCGCCCCGATCGCGGTCCCCTCGGCCGCCGCGCCGCGCTTCACGGTCGAGGTCACGGGGCAGGGGCCCGACGTGATCCTGATCCCCGGCCTGGCCTCGTCCGCCGCGGTCTGGGACGACACGGTCAAGCAGCTGAAGGGCCGCTATCGCCTGCACGTGATCCAGGTGGCCGGGTTCGCCGGCGCCCCGGCCGGCGCCAACGCCGAAGGGCCGGTGGTCCAGCCCACGGTCGACGCCCTGGACGGCTACATCCGGTCGGCCGGGCTGAAGTCGCCCGCCGTGATCGGCCACTCGATGGGCGGGCTGATGGGCCTGATGCTGGCCCGCCAGCACCCCGAGGACGTCGGCCGGCTGATGGTGGTCGACAGCCTGCCCTTCTACGCCATGGTGTTCTCGCCCGAGGCCACCGTCGAGACGGCGAGGCCCCAGGCCGCCGCCATGCGCGACCGGACGATCGCCGCCGCGCCCGAGGCCTGGGCGTCCATGGAGACGGCGATGATGACCCGCCTGATCAAGTCGCCCGAGGGCCTGAAGTCGACCACCGCCGCCGCCATCGCCTCGGACCGTTCGGTGGTGGCCCGCGCCCTCTACGACGACCTGACCACCGACCTGCGCGGCGAGATCGCCGCGATCAAGACGCCCGTCACCATGCTCTATCCGTGGGATCCGGCCACCGCGCCCCAGGCGGCGTTCGACCAGCTCTACACCGGCGCCTACGCCCCGATGACCCAGGCCAAGGTCAAGCGGATCGACGGGTCGTACCACTTCATCATGCTGGACCGGCCGGCCGCCTTCGCCTTCGAGGTCGAGGCCTTCCTGAAGTAAGCCGGCTTGCACGGCCCCGCTCGGGCCGGAACAGTGGCGGGATGATGATTCTGCCCGCTTCCGTCCGCCGCTTCGCCCTGGCCCTCGTCGCCCCCGCCGTCATGGTGCTGGCGATGGGGGCCGGCCCCGTCCGCGCCGAACCCTCCCTGTGGGTGATCAAGGACAAGGACTCGACGATCTACCTGTTCGGCACGGTCCACGTGCTGCGGCCGGAAACCCAGTGGCGCACGCCCAAGATCGCCAAGGCCTTCGAGGCCGCCGACGACGTGGTCATGGAGATCGAGCAGCCCGAGAAGCCCGCCGACACCCAGGCCCTGATGCTGAAATACGGCATCGACCGGACCACGCCGCTGTCGGCCAAGTTGAAGCCCGAGACCTACGCCAAGCTGCAGGCGGCGGGGCAGGGCATGGGCTTCCCGCCGCAGGCCCTGGACGTGATGCGGCCCTGGCTGGCCGCCCTGACCGTGTCGCTGACCCCGCTGCTGAAGGCCGGCTACGATCCGGAGAGCGGCGTCGAGAAGCTGCTGAACGCCCAGGCCAAGGCGGCGGGCAAGCCGGTCTCGGCCTTCGAGACCATGGAGCAGCAGGTCCGGTTCTTCGCCGACATGACCCCGGCCCAGGAAACCCAGCTGCTGGAATCCACCCTGGACGAGGTCGACGACGGCCCGGCCAAGATCGACGCCCTGGTCAACGCCTGGGCCAGCGGTGACCAGGCCGAGCTGAAGCGCCAGATGGTCGACGAGATGCAGGGCGAGTATCCGGAGCTCTACAAGCTGCTGCTGGTCGACCGGAACGCCGACTGGGCCCAGCAACTGAAGACCAAGCTGGCCGGCTCGGGCGTCAGCTTCGTGGCCGTGGGCGCGGGACACCTGACGGGCCCGGACAGCGTGCAGGCCCAGCTGGCCAAGCTGGGGGTCAAGACCGAGGTGGTGAAGTAGGGGTTGATTTCCGGGTAGAGATGCGTGACGGCTTTCGACCCAAAGCGGACAGTGGCGGCCCTCCTGCCCCCTCTCTCATAGAGAGAGGGAGGGGCCCATGGCGAAGCCATGGGAGGGTGAGAGGTTACACTCTCACCGAATGAAACGCGGCTGTTCAGATGGTCTTAGGATAGTTGCCCGATCCACGCTGGCGGCCCTGGTGAGCCTCTGTCGGAGTCTCGAAAGCGCGGCTCAGCGGCTCAGCGCCTCTGGATTTTCCGGCTAGCGGTGAAACCTCTCACCCTCCCACCGCTTCGCGGCGGGCCCCTCCCTCTCTCTATGAGAGAGGGGTTTTCACGGCGTCCGCCATCCCGGACGTCGAGGCCGCCAGCTCTCGCTACGCCGGCGCCCCGCCGTCCTTGCGCAGATAAATCGACCGCTTGGGCGCCGACATCACCCGGTGCAGCATCGGCTCGAAGGCCTCCAGCGGCATCGACTTGTAGGCCGGGTTGAAGGCTTCCTGGTCGTAGATGTGGCAGAACTGGGCGGTGTATTCGAAGCTGGGATGGCCCCGGAACTGGTCGCGCATGTCGCGGTCCAGGCCCAGGTGGTGGAAGAAGTAGTAGCCCTGGAAGACGGCGTGATGAGCCACCATCCAGTGGTTCTCCTCCGAGACGAAGGGCTGCAGGATCGCGGCGGCGATGTCGGCGTGATTGCGCGGGCCCAGGATGTCGCCGATGTCGTGCAGCAGGGCGCAGACCACGTACTCCTCGTCGCGGCCGTCCTGGAAGGCGCGGGTGGCGGTCTGCAGGCTGTGGTCCAGCCGGTCGATGGCGAAGCCGCCGCAGTCGCCCTGCAGCAGCTTCAGGTGCGAGACCAGGCGCTTGGGCAAGTCGCGGCCGAACTCCATCGAGGCATTGGCGATGATCGCCCAGTCCTGCGGCGTGCCGTCGACCATGGCGTGGAACTTCGCCCGTTCTTGGGCCCGTTCATGGTCGTCCGGATGCTGGTGGCCGTCGGCCATGGCGTTCTCCTCCCGAACATCTGTTTGATCCGATCGTGCGCCGCGCGGCGAGCGCCGTCAACGCGGGGCGACGAAGTTCCAAAGACCCCCAGGGACCGCCAAAGAACCCATTGAGAAGCGGAGCCAGACCGGCTAGACGGGCTGGGCGCTTGGACGGCGCGAGTTTCTCCGTCCAATGCGGGCGTAGTTCAGAGGTAGAACGTCAGCTTCCCAAGCTGAATGTCGGGGGTTCGATTCCCCCCGCCCGCTCCAAACTCTCCCAAAGCTTCACCTGGAAATTGCAGAGCTGACCCCGAACGCCGGAGGTCTGTCTCGTTTCGAACCATGTCCGTTCATTACGGAACGATGTTCGTTCGTTACGGGAAACGCCTCCGGAATTCGTTAAGAACGGTTAAGTTATCGCGCGCGCTCGCGGTCGGACGTGGGGCGCGCTGGATCGGGGGAAGTCCATGGGCAAGTTGTCGGCCGGCGCGGCGAAGGCCGCCGTTGCGGAATCCCCGCGCGTGGAACGTCTGGCGCGCTTCGCCGACGGGCTGGAGCAGTTGGCCGGGCGCTGGGAGCGCGAAGCCCGCGATCCGCGCGTCGCCGCGGCCCTGAGCGAGCGCTTCGGCGCCTCGGCCCCGGAGCTGCTGGCCACCCAGGACGCGGTCGCCCACCTGCTGGCCTCGTCGTTCGGGACGCCCGGCGCCCTGCCGCCCAAGCTGCTGCTGCGCCTGCACGACGCCCTGGCGAGCCTGGCCGTGCTGGCGGCCTACACGCCGCCGGCCGCCGAAGAGAACGTTTTCCCGATCGTCGACGTGAAGAGCCGCGCCCAGGCGGTCCGGCTGGAAACCGCCACCCGCAAGCTGCTGAAGGGCCTGGGCCGCGCCCTGGCCGTCGGCGCCGCGAGCGCCACGGTCCTGGCCGCCATGCCGGCCGCCGCGCAACAGCATGTGGGCCATGCCGATGGCTCCGCCGTCTCCGACGGCATCGACATGATCGCCCATGGGTTGAACGGCGATTCGGGCAACGACGGCGGGACGATCAATCAGTCCGTCGCCGGAAGCTACAGCAACGTCAACGCCTCTGCGGTCAAGGTCACCGCCAATGGCAGCGACGGCGGCGATGGCGGGGTAGGCTTCCTGTTTCCCCCCGTCGTGGTGTTCGGCATCGGGGGCGACGGCAACGAAGGCGGCGACGGGGGCTCGGCCACCCTGACCCTGGGCGGCAGCGTCGTGACCACCGGCGTCAAGGCGGTGGGCGTCCAGGTCCAGGCCAACGGAGGCGCCGGCGGCGACGGCGGCGAAGGCATCGGCGCGGCCGGCAAGGGTGGCGCGGGTGACCACGGCGGCGCCGGCGGCTCGGCGAACCTGACCAACAACGCTTCAGTCCTGACCTATGGCGATCAGTCCTCGGCTCTGTTCGTGCAGAGCGTCGGCGGCGCCGGCGGCGACGGCGGCGCGGGCGCGGGCCTGGTCGGCGTGGGCGGAACCGGTAGCGGCAGCGGCCCCGGCGGTTCGGTCAGCGTGACCAACAACAATTTCCTGGAAACCTACGGCGCCGGATCGAACGGCGTCCTGGCCCAGAGTGTCGGCGGCCTGTCCGGTTCGGGCGGTTCGGCGGGCGGGATCGGCGCGTTCGCGGGCGGCTCGAACGCCGCGGGCGACGGCGGCTCCGTCGGGGTGACCAACCACGATCGAATTCTCACCCATGGCGATGTGGCCTACGGGATCCTGGCCCAGAGCATCGGCGGCGGCGGCGGCGCGGCCGGCGGCGCGGGCGGTATCGTCGCCTTGGGCGGCGGCGGGTCGGGCGGCGGCTCAGGCGGCGTCGTCAACGTGTTCAACGATGGCGCGATCGAAACCATTGGCGTGTCGTCGATCGGGATGTTCGCCCAGAGCGTGGGCGGCAGCGGCGGGGTCGGCGGCGGGGCCGGCGGCCTGGTCGGGATCGGCGGCGGCGGCGGCTCGTCGGGCGACGGCGGCGCGGTGACGGCCACCAACGAAGGCCGGATCTTCACCCATAACGACGAGGCCACGGGCGTGTTCGCCCAGAGCATCGGCGGCGGCGGCGGCAACGGCGCGGGCGGCGGCGGCCTGGTCGGCATCGGCGGCGACGGCGGCGCGTCGGGCAAGGGCGGCGACGTCACGGTCACCAACGCCGGCGCCGGCGAGATCGAGACCGAGGGCAAGCTGGCCCAGGCCGTGTTCGCCCAGAGCGTGGGCGGCGGCGGCGGCAACGGCGCGGGCGCCGGCGGCCTGGCGGCGATCGGCGGCAAGGGCGGGGCGGGCGGCGACGCCGGCGTCGTCACCGTGATCAACGACGGGAAGCTGACGACCCACGGCTACGATTCCTACGCCATCTTCGCCCAGAGCGTGGGCGGCGGCGGCGGCAACGGCGGCAATGCGGGCGGCCAGTTCGCGATCGGCGGCAAGGGCGCGGGCGGCGGTATCGGCGAGGCCGTCAACGTCACCAACCACGGCCAGATCGTCACCGCCCTCGACGGCTCGGGCGGCGTCTTCGCCCAGAGCGTGGGCGGCGGCGGCGGCAGCGGCGGCGACTCCACCAGCGTCGGCCTGTTCGTCAATCTGTCGATCGGCGGCGACGCCGGCACGGGCAGCAAGGGCGGCGACGTCACGGTGATCAACACCGGCCGGATCGAGACCGGCGGCGACCGCGCCTCGGCCATCTACGCCCAGAGCGTGGGCGGCGGCGGCGGCAACGGCGGCTTCGGGGCCGGCGGGGCGATCGGCGTCTACGGCGCGGTCAGCATCGGCGTCGGCGGCTCGGGCGGCGGCGGCGGCAACGGCGGCATCGTCCATGTCACGGCCGACGGGACCCTGATCACCAAGGGCGACGACTCGCGCGGCGTGTTCGCCCAGAGCGTGGGCGGCGGCGGCGGCGATGGCGGCTACACCGTGTCGGCGGCCCTGGCGGTCGGCGACGTCGGGGCGGCCTCGGGCGCGATCTCGATCGGCGGCACGGGCGGCGCGGCCAGCAACGGCGGCGACGTCACCGTCGACCACGTCACCGGCGTGGACATCGACACCACCGGCGACCGGGCGGTCGGCATCTTCGCCCAGAGCGTGGGCGGCGGCGGCGGCAATGGCGGCTGGAGCGGCGCGATCGCCGCGGCGGCCTCGGGCGGCGTCAGCGCCTCGATCGGCGTGGCCGTGGGCGGCAGCGGCGGCAACGCCGGCGGCGGCGGCCTCGTCACGGTCGACACCGCCGGCCAGATCCACACCCGCGGCGTCGACGCCTCGGGCATCTACGCCCAGAGCATCGGCGGCGGCGGCGGCACGGGCGGCTTCGCCCTGTCCGGGGCCCTGTCCGGCGGCACGGCGGCCGGCTCGGCCTCGGTGGGCGTCGGCGGCTCGGGGGGCGGGGGCGGCGACGCCCAGAAGGTGACCGTGACCAGCGTCACCGATATCCTCACCGAAGGCGACCGCTCGGCGGGCATCTACGCC
>NZ_JBBEUD010000015.1:0-141354 GCF_037402475.1 Caulobacter sp. CCG-8 | reverse complement strand
AATCCGATCTCAGCGACTAGCTGACCAAGCGAAGGCCCCGGAGAGCGATCTCCGGGGCCTTTTGCTTTGGTGGCTCACTGACTTGCCCCCACCTGACCGCTTCGCGGTCTGTCCGCCCCATAGGGGGCGGAGGCGGACGAAAAAGGGCCGGAGGTTTCCCCTCCGGCCCCTCGTCTGTCGGTGATCAGGCGCCTAGAACCGCGCCTTCACCCCCACATAGAACCGCCGTCCCAACACGTCGTAGGTCGACGGGTCGGTGTTGGCCTGGACGTACGAGCTGAAGTACGGCGGGGCCTTGTCGGTGACGTTGGTCACCCCGCCGCGGAACTCGTAGGTCTGGTTCACCCGCCAGGTCCCGCTGAGGTCGAAATAGTCGATGTTCGGCGTGGCGCTGTCCTCGTCGGCATAGTCCTGCATGCCGTCGATGTGGCGCCAGGCCACGCCCAGGTCGACCGGACCCAGGGTGTAGGTCAGCGAGGTGTTGACCTTCCACTCGGGGTGGGCGACGGCCGTGTTGCTGACCTGGTCGTTGCCGATGGTGCCCTTCAGCTCGACGAAGTCCTCGCCCGGCAGGCTCTGGATTTGGAAGCTGTCGAGCCAACTGCCGATCACGTTGACGCGCAGCGAGCCGTACTTGTCGTCCAGCCCGACGGCGCCCAGGCCGAACGCCCAGTCGACCTGGAAGTCGACGCCCCGGGTCTTGTACTCCGAGAGGTTCAGGTTGATCAGGCTCATCGACGACACCTCGCCGGTGGCGGCGCTGCGCGTGAACAGGCTGCAGTAGTAGTTGCTGGTGCTGGCGGTCGGGTTGGCCGTGGCCGAGTAGCAGTTCTGCAGGGCGTCCTCGGCCGAGATGGTGCCGATCGCGTCCTTGATGTCGATCGAGTAGTAGTCGGCCGACAGCGACAGGCGCCGGAACAGCGGGTTTTCGAACACGGGCGTCCAGACGAAGCCCACGCTGTAGGTGTCGGCGGTCTCCTCGTGCAGGTCGCTGTTGCCCCCGACCGTCGCGTCGACCTGGGTGTTGGCGTAGGTGTAGGTGTCGATGATCGCCGCCGGCACGCCCTGGGCCAGGCAGAGGGCGCGGGCCGCCGTGGCGTTGGAGCCGGTGCGGACCGAGCTGTCGATCGCGCAGGGGTCCTCGGTGATCGTCTCGTAGCTCTGGTTCTGCGGCGAATAGAGCTCGCCCAGGCTGGGGGCCCGAACGGCGCGCTGATAGCCGCCGCGCAGGCGGAAGCCCTCGACGATCTCCCAGTCGCCGTCGACCTTGTAGGCCGAGACGCCGCCGATCGTCTGGTAGTCGGAATAGCGGTAGCCGAGGTCGAGGTTCAGGGCCTTGACGAAGGGCAGGTCCTTCAGGACCGGGACCAGCAGCTCGCCGTAGATCTCCTTGACGTCGGTGGAGGCGTCGATGGCGTCGGCGGCGTTGAAGCCGACCACGTCGCCGGTCGAGAGCAGGCTGTCGGGCACGTACTTGAAGCTGTCGTACTTGTAGTCGGCCCCGAAGGCGCCGCGGACCTCGCCGGCCGGCAGGTCGAACAGGCCGCCCTGCAGGTTGGCCTCGACCACCCGCTGCTCGGCGGCCGTCCAGTTCTTGGTCGTGCGCGAGATGTAGCTGCGGCAGGCCGAGGACAGCGCGTTCAGGCCGAACGGGTCGTAGCCGCCGCTGCAGATGCTGGCGCCGCCGTCGGCCGCGTTCAGCAGGGTCTGGACGGCCGAGTGGCTGATGTTGCCCGACTGGATCTCGTTCTGCTCGGACCGGCCGAACGAGCCGTAGACGTCGTAGGTCCAGTCCTTGAAGCCGGTTTCGCCGCGCACGCCGGTGGCCAGTTGGAAGACGTTGAAGGTGGTGTCCGACACCCGCGGGCCGACGTCGGTGAAGCGCTTGCGCAGCAGGAAGTCGGCCGTGGGATCGGCGCGGCTGGCCAGCAGGGTGGACAGGTCGTCCGGGATGAACGGGTTGGTCACCGGCACGGTGAAGCCCGTGGTGCTGGCGGCCGGGGCGGGGGCCAGGACGGTGCGGGAGTCGTAGTGGGTGAAGTTGAACGAGCCGTAGGCCTCGGCGTGCGAATTGATCTCGTACTGGGCCTCGCCATAGGCCGAGTAGCGGGTCAGGGGCAGCTGCAGCAGGTTCAGGGCGCCGGTGTTGTAGGTGCCGTTCACCGGGATGGTGGCGTAGTCGATGGCCGTCGAGCCGCCGTAGTTGACGCCGTTGTAGAACAGCGTGCCGTCGTCGTTGAAGCCGAGGTTGGCGCCGGCCTTCACCGTGCCGGCCGCGATCCCGTACTTGGCGAAGACGGCGTCCATGGCCGCCTGGGTCGGCAGGTTGGTGCCCGTGGCGTCATAGCGGCCGTAGGGCGTGGTCGACGAGGCGCCGGAGACGGCGGCGAAGTCGCGGGCCGAGTTGAACACGTCGCCGCGCTGGGAATAGGCCAGCGAAACGGCGGCGTGGCCGCGATCGTCGGCGAACTTGCCGCCGGCGGTGACGCTGACCGCGGTCTCCTTGCCGTCGCCGTGCTGGCTGATGCCGTACTGGGCGTCGACCGCGAGGCCGGTGAAGTTGTGGTCCAGCTTGAAATTGACGACCCCGGCGACGGCGTCGGACCCGTAGGTGGCCGAGGCGCCGCCGCTGATGACCTCGATGTTCTGGATCAGGGCGGTGGGCAGGATGTTGATGTCGACGCTGCCGTCGGAGTTGGAGGCGACCACGCGGTGGCCGTCCAGCAACACCAGGGTGCGGGCGGTCCCCAGGCCGCGCAGCTCGATATTGGCCTGGCCCCCGTTCGACGGGTTGTTCGAGGTCGACGACACCGACGGCACGAACTGCGGCATCTGGTTCAGCAGGGTGTCGACCGTGACCGAGCCGGTCTTCTGGATGGCGTCCTGGCCCACGGTGACGATCGGGCTGTTGGAGACGTAGTCGCGGCGGGCGATGCGCGAACCGGTGACGACGATCTCCTCGATGGCGCTGACCGAGGTGTCGGCCGAAGCGGTCTGGGCGTGGGCCGCCAGAGGCGCGCCCGCGATCAGGCAGGCGAGCGCGGACGCGCCCGCGAGGTAGTGCGTTCTCGACATGAAGTATCCCCAAATGGGCCATCGTGAGAGCGACGATGGCCGGTACCGGCGAAAGGAAATTCGCTTGGGGCCTTGGGTATGGGGCGGCTTTTTCTCGAATGTGTGCGGCCGTACGCGCTGGAGTCCCGATGTTTCAGACTCGCAGGGACGATTGTGCCCCATCTGTGGATTGTCGCCGAAACGTCATATAGGCGCGCGGCGGCCCGAAACGGATCACGGGGCAAGACATAGCGGCGGGCGGGACGCGGTTTGTTGCGGAGCCGACGCGAAGACGGCCGTGGCCGGCCGGCCACAGTGCGTCATGGTTCTGTCTTCAGGGCAGGCGTCAGGCCGTGGTGACGGGCTCGGCCAGATAGGCGTGGATCGCCGCCACCACCTGGGCGCCTTCGCCGACGGCCGCCGCCACGCGCTTGACCGAGCCCGCCCGCACGTCGCCGATCGCGAACACGCCGTGGCGGCTGGTCTGCAGCGACGGGTGGCCGGGGGCCAGGTCCTGGCCGGTGCGCACGAAGCCGTGGTTGTCCAGCTCGACCCGGCACTCGGTCAGCCAGGCGGTGTTGGGCGCGGCGCCGATGAACAGGAACAGGTGGCTGATCTCGCAGCGGTCTTCCTCGCCGGTGTCGAGGTCGCGATGGCGGATGGCGCGCAGCTGGCCGTCCTCGCCCTCCAGCTCGACGATCTCGTTGCGGGTGACGACCTCGATATTGGGCAGGCTCTCGATGCGCTCGATCAGGTAGCGCGACATGCTGGCGTCCAGGCTCTTGCCGCGGATCACCAGCCACACCTTCTTGACGTGGGCCGCCAGATAGACCGCCGCCTGGCCCGCCGAATTTCCGGCCCCGACCAGGGCCACTTCCTGGCCGGCGCACAGCTTGGCCTCCAGCGGCGAGGCCCAGTAGTGGACGCTGCTGCCTTCGAAGGCGTCCAGGTTGGAGACGTCCAGCCGCCGGTAGCGGGCGCCGCTGGCGATCACCACGGTCTTGGCCTGGGTGGTCTCGCCGCTGACCAGTTTCAGGTGATAGCCGTCCAGGGCGCTGTCGCCGGTGGCGTCAGCGGTGCATTCCAGGCTGGCGACCTCGTCGGGGATGGCCAGGTTGGCGCCGAACTTCTGGGCCTGGTTGTAGGCGCGGGCCATCAGGGCCATGCCCGAGACACCGGTGGGAAAGCCCAGATAGTTCTCGATCCGGGCCGAGGCGCCGGCCTGGCCGCCGAACGCCCGGGTGTCGAGCACCAGCACGGACAGGCCCTCGGAGGCGGCGTAGACGGCGGTGGCCAGGCCCGCGGGACCGGCCCCGACCACGGCGACGTCGTAGATGTGGGTCGGGTCCAGGTCGCCGACCATGCCGATGCAGCGCGCCAGCTCGGCGTTGGACGGATGGCGCAGGATCTGGCCGCCGGGGCAGAGCACGATCGGCAGCTCGGCCTCGTCCAGCGAGAAGCGCTCGATCAGCACCTTGGCGCAGTCGACCGTGTCCGGGTCCAGCTGCTTGAAGGGGTGGCCGTTGCGGGCCAGGAAGCCGGACAGGCGGATGACGTCGCCGTCGTTCGCCCGGCCCAGGATGATCGGACCGGCGCCCAGCTCCAGCAGGCCGACGCGGCGCAGGATCAGGGCCCGCATGATCCGCTCGCCCAGCTCGGCCTCGGCGATCAGCACCGCGCGCAGGCGATCGGGCTTGATGCGCAGCACCTCCACGTCGGTGATGGCCTGCACGTCGACCAGGGACGGGCGGTTCGACAGCTGGGCCAGTTCGCCGATGAAATGGCCGGGCTCGTGCTCGACGATCACGTGGCTCTCGTCGTGGGCGTCGCGCCGGCTGACGCGGGCGCGCCCCTCGAGCACGACCATGAGCCCGGGCGAGACCTCGCCGGCCTGGGCCAGCATAGCGCCGGCCTTGGCGTGGGCGATGTCGCCGAACCGGCGGATGCGATCGATCTCCTCCGGCAGGAGGAGGGGGAACATCTGATCGCGGCGGGTATCCATGATGGCCATGACCCTAGAGTGCGTCAGGATCGCCGTTCGGTCATCTACATCCGCATCGGATTTGAACGTTCGCGCCGTGAAGAGCGGCCTTGGACGCGGAGGCGGCCAGGCGGTAGAGTCCGCCCATGTCGAAAGCCGCCGCTAAACGCCGTTCCGCCACCCAGTGGCGGGTCGGGGCCGGGTCCGAGACCATCGCCCGTGACACCCCCCAGGAAGTCGCCGTGGGCCTGTCGTTCGACGGCCGGCCGCATACGGTGCTGATGGCCACGCCCGACGACGTCGAGGACCTGGCCCTGGGCTTCACCGTCACCGAGGCCGTGGCCAAGGCGGCTGACGTGCTGGCCGTCGAGGTCACGCGGACCGACCTGGGCCTTCTGGCCGACGTGAAGCTCCAGCCCGGCGCGATTCAGCGCAAGGCCCGGCCGCGGACGCTGGAGGGACGCTCCAGCTGCGGGCTGTGCGGCGTTCAGCGCCTGGCCGACGCCGTGCGGCCGCTACCGCGCCTGGAAGGCGGGGCCAGGGTCTCGCACCAGGCGGTGCAGCGCGCCGTCGACGCCCTGGGCGACGCCCAGGCCCTGGGCCGGCTGACCCGGGCCACCCACGCCGCGGCGTTCGCGGACGGGGAGGGGGCGCTGGTCGTGGTCCGCGAGGACGTCGGCCGCCACAACGCTCTGGACAAGCTGGCCGGGGCGATGGCCCGGGAAGGTCGCGACGCCTCGACGGGCTTCGTGGTGGTCACCAGCCGCTGCTCGTTCGAGATGGTCGAGAAGACCGTGCGGATGGGCTGCTCGATCCTGGTGGCGGTCTCGGCGCCGACCGACCTGGCGATCCGCCGGGCCGAGGAGTCCGGCCTGACCCTGGTCGCCCTGGCCCGCGCCGACGGGCACACCGTGTTCACCTATGCCGAGCGCCTGCTCGACACCGTACCGGAGTATGCGTGATGGCCCACGACAAACCCAATGCGGGCGTCCGCGGCATCCATCGCTACGACAACGCCGCCGGCGGCTGGGGCGCGCTCAAAGCGGTGGCCGGGGCCCTGACCGACCAGGAGACGGTGATCGGGGGCGGCAAGACCCTGCTGCGCGCCAACCAGCCCGAGGGCTTCGACTGCCCCGGCTGCGCCTGGCCCGATCCCAAGCACACCAGCTCGTTCGAGTTCTGCGAGAACGGGGCCAAGGCCGTGGCCTGGGAGGCGACGACCAAGCGCGCCACGCCCGAGACGTTCGCGGCCCATGCCGTGACCGAGCTCCTGACCTGGAACGACCACGCCCTGGAGGACCTGGGCCGGCTGACCCATCCCATGGCCTATGACAAGGCGACGGATCGCTATCTGCCGATCAGCTGGGAGGACGCCTTCGCGCGCACCGCCGACGCCCTGAGGGCGCTAGACCATCCGAACCAGGCCGAGTTCTACGCCTCGGGCCGGGCCTCGAACGAGGCGGCGTTCCTGTTCCAGCTGCTGGGCCGGCGGTTGGGGACCAACAATTTCCCCGACTGCTCGAACATGTGCCACGAGCCGACCAGCGTGGGCCTGCCGGACTCCATCGGCATGGGCAAGGGCTCGGTGACGCTGGAGGACTTCGACCACGCCGACCTGATCCTCAGCTTCGGCCACAATCCCGGCACCAACCATCCCAGGATGATGACGACCCTGCGCGACGCGTCGAAGCGTGGCGCGACAATCCTGGCCTTCAATCCGCTGAAGGAGCGGGCGCTGGAGCGGTTCGCCGCGCCGCAGGACCCCGTCGAGATGGCGACCCTGACCTCGACTCCCATCGCCTCGGCCTACTACCAGGTCGCCATCGGCGGCGACGCCCTGGCGGTGCAGGGGATCATGAAGGCGGTGCTGCAGCTGGACGCCGAGAGCCAGGGTACGGTGCTGGATCGCGCCTTCATCGCCGAGCACACCGAGGGCTTCGAGACGGTGAAGGCCGTCGTCGAGGACCTGGGCTGGGACGAGATCGAGGCGGGCTCGGGCCTGACCCGCGGCCAGATCGAGGAGGCGGCTCGGGCCTACGCGAACGCCAAGGCGACGATCCTCTGTTACGGCATGGGCCTGACCCAGCATCGGTCGTCGTCCAGCACCGTGCAGCAGCTGGTCAACCTGCTGCTGCTGAAGGGCAATATCGGCCGGCCGGGGGCGGGGATCTGTCCGCTGCGGGGCCATTCCAACGTCCAGGGCGACCGGACGGTGGGGATCTGGGAGAAGCCCTCGGCGGCGTTCCTGGACTCGATGGACCGGGTGTTCGCCTTCAAGTCGCCGCGCGAGCACGGCCACACCGTGGTCGAGACCATCGCGGCCATGGAGGCGGGGCAGACCAGGGTGTTCGTCGGTCTGGGCGGCAATTTCGCCGTCGCCGCGCCCGATCCGACCCGCACCCACGCGGCGATCAGGAAGGCGGGGTTGACGGTCCACGTCGCCACCAAGCTGAACCGCACCCACCTGCTGCACGGCGATGAAAGCCTGCTGCTGCCCTGCCTGGGCCGCACCGAGATCGACCTGCAGGCCGGCGGCCGCCAGGCGGTGACGGTCGAGGACTCGATGTCGATGGTCCACGCCTCGCGCGGGTTGAACCCACCGGCCTCGGACCAGCTGAAGTCCGAGCCGGCGATCGTCGCCGGGATCGGGGCGGCGCTGTTCGGGCCGGACGACATCGTCGACTGGCAAGGCCTGGCCGGCGACTACGACAAGATCCGCGACCTGATCGAAGCGGTCTTCCCCGAGGCCTTCGCCAATTATAATGAGCGCGTCCGTCAGCCGGGCGGCTTCCGCCTGCCGGTGCCGCCGTCCGACCGCGTCTGGAAGACCCCCAGCGGCAAGGCCCAGTTCCTGGCCCATCGTCATGACGGCCAAGACGCCCGGCGGGGCGACGCCGACGTCCTGCTGCTGACCACCCTGCGCAGCCACGACCAGTACAACACCACCATCTACGGCCAGAACGACCGCTATCGCGGCGTGTTCGGCCGTCGCGACGTGGTCTTCGCCCATCCGGACGATATCGCCGCGCGCGGACTGAAGGCCGGCGACCGCATCGACCTGACCGCCGCCTTCGACGACACGGGTCGACGGGCGGTGCGCGGCTTCACCCTGGTGGAGCGCGACATCCCGCGCGGCTGCCTGGCCGCCTACTATCCGGAGACCAACATGCTGGTGGCGCTGGAGGATCACGATCGCCGCAGCGGCACGCCGGCCTACAAGTCGGTTCCCGTGCGGCTGGCCGCCAGCGCCAATTGAGGCCCAATCATGACAAGGGGGTCATGACCTCGAATTAAGTCGTCTCCCGGCAGGGGCGCGGCTAGCCTTCCCTCAACAACGCTTTTGTTTCGAGGGAACAACCGATGCGCGCTCTTCTTCTCCTGGCCACCGCCGCCACGGCCCTGGGCTTCGCCGGGGCCGCCGCCGCCGATCCGTCGGTGAAGATCAAGGACGCCGTGGCCCGGGTCGAGGTGATCCCGGAAGCCCGCGGCGACGTGAAGGTCGAATTCCTGACCACCAACCAGAGCCTGCCGCTGAAGATCCATCAGAACGGCTCGGACGTGACGGTCGACGGCGGCCTGCGGATGAACCGGATCAACGGCTGCAACACGGTGATGGGCAAGCGCGTGATCCACGTGCGCGGCGTCGGCGACGTGAAGTGGGAGGACATCCCGCAGATCGTGATCCGCGTGCCGATGAAGGCCGAGGTCGCCGCCGGCGGCGCGGTGTTCGGCAACGTCGGCCGCACCGAGCACCTGGAGCTGTCCAACGCCGGCTGCGGCGATTGGACGGTCGCCAACGTGCGCGGCAAGCTGGACCTGAACCAGGCCGGTTCGGGCGACACCCGGGTCGGCAGCGTCGGTTCGGCCGAAATCAACATCGCCGGCTCCGGCGACGTGAAGATGCAGGACGTCGGCAGTGATCTGGAGATCAGCATCGCCGGCTCGGGCGGGGTGGTCGCCGCCAGCGTCAACGGCGGCCTGGAGGCCAATATCGCGGGTTCGGGCGGCGTGACCGTCAACGGCGGCCGCGCGCGCTCGGTCGAGGTCAACATCATGGGCTCCGGCGACGTCGACTTCGGCGGCGAGGCCGGTAACGTCGAGGCCTCCATCGCCGGTTCGGGCGACGTGCGCATCGCCAGGGCCACGGGGCCCGTGAGCAAGCACGTGGCGGGCTCGGGCAATGTGATCATCGGCCAGTAGCCGGCGGCACTTTATATATAGATCGCTGTCATCCCGGCCCCGCGCTCCGCGGTGGTCGGGATTTCATTATGCGGGACCATGTCCCACTTTGTGATTTCTCCTGAACCGGCTACGCTGGCGCGGTTCATGGGAGGAAACGGCATGAAGCTGCGGACGCTGATCCTGGCCCTGTCGTCTGTCTGGGCGCTGGCCTTGCCGGGCGTCTGCGGCGCGGCGGCGCCCAAGCCGCTGTATCGCGATCCGATCACCGACGGGGCGGCCGACGTGTCGATCGTGTTCGACAAGGCTCATCGCCAATGGGTGATGTTCTACACCAACCGTCGCGCCACCCTGAAGGACCCCGACCCCAAGGACGTCGCCTGGGTCCACGCCACGCCGATCGGCATGGCGACCTCCAAGGACGGCTTGGCCTGGACCTACAAGGGCGTGGCCGCCATCCCGGCCCAATGCACGGGCCCCACCCTGTGGGCGCCCGAGCTCTACGCCGAGGGCGGCGTCTATCACATGTGGCTGACGGTGGTGCCCGGCGTCTTCCACCGCTGGGGCGACAAGGCGGCGACGGCGCGGATCGTCCACCTGACCAGCAAGGACCTGGCGACCTGGACCTGCGGCGACACGCCGGACCTGGGTTCGGACCGGGTGATCGACGCCAGCGTGGCCAAGATCGGCGACCGTTATCGCCTCTGGTACAAGGACGAGCGCAAGGGCAGCCGGATTCTGGCGGTGGAGAGCACCAACCTGGTCCACTGGACGCCGACGGGCGACGGGCCGGTGGTCGACATGGCCGCCGAGGGCCCCAAGGTGTTCCGCTTCAAGGGCGCCTGGTGGATGATCGCCGACGCCTGGAAGGGGCTGATCGTCCTGCGTTCGGACGACGCCCGGACCTGGAGCCTGCAGCCGCGGCGTCTCCTGGAGCAGCCGGGGCTTCAGCCGACCGACACCGCCAAGGGCCAGCATCCGGACGTGGTGGTCAGCGGGGGCAGGGCGTTCCTCTACTACTTCGTTCACCAGTCCAACGAACCGGAGGCCAAGGCCGACCCCTATTACGGACAGCGCACGGTGGTGCAGGTGGCCGAGCTGAGGGAAGAGGGCGGGGCGCTGACGGTCGATCGGGAGGCGCCGGTCGAGGGCGGGCTGGTCCCCCCGAGGTGACGGCGGTTCGCGGAACCGCGCTCACGCGACACATATATATAAAGTGAAACGCCCCAGAGCCTGAGCTCCGGGGCGTTCCTTCAGTCCGCTGATCGCGAGACGACTTCCGCTTAGCGGATGCCGAAGCCGAACAGGGTGTCGGCGTCGATCAGGTCGGCGCCCGAACGGTCGCGGGTCTTCAGGCTGCCGCCGAAGGTGTAGCGGAAGCCGACCTTCACGGCCTCGGCGTTCAGGTCCGCCAGGTCCTTGGCTTCGGTGTGGGTGTACTTGCCGAAGGTCGACCAGCCGCTGTTGGCGAACTTGTATTCGCCGCCGACGTTGAAGTCCCAGAGGTCAGCGCTCTGGAAGCCCTTCGGGTCGATGTTCGAGTAGCCGACGCCGGCGTCCAGACGGAAGTCGTCCGAGACGAAGTAGCGGGCGTCAGCGCGGACGGCCACCAGGTCGGCGTCCAGGTCGTTCGACTGGCCGTAGGCGACCAGGCCGGTGACGGTGGCCTTGTCGAAGTACTTGCTGGCTTCGGCGCCGACGGCCCACAGGGTGTCGTTCGACGGACGCGACAGGGCGGCGAAGCCGCCGACGCGCACGGTGTCGCCGGCGACCAGGGTCGTGGCGTGGGCGGCGGTCGAGGCGACGGTCTCGTCGCTCAGGTCGTTGTCGTTGACCGAGACGTTGCCGTTCACGGTGACGGTCCAGGCGCCCGTCGGGATGGCGACGTTGCCGTCGACCTTGAACGAGGTGCCGTCGGCGTCGATGCCGGTGGCCTTGACGTCGGTGTAGTTCACGGCGGCGCCGACCGAGCCGACGTTCTGGGCGAAGGCGGGAGCCGAGACGGCCACGGCCAGGACGGCGGCGGCGGCAAAGAGTTGGGTCTTCATAGTGGGTAATCCCCTTACTGTGTGGCCTCGATCGGCCGGCGGTCGTTTGGGGAGGGCCGCCGGTCCGTCGAGGAGCGGCGGATTTATGGAGCTTCGCCCTGGGCGGCAAGGCCGGCGGAGGCGGTCGGCGGCGAATTGATGCAGTTTTATGACACTTGCAGCGACGGGTTAACGTCCCTATCGCGTACGCCTGCACGTTCATGCTCATCTGCGCCTTGATTTGAGCATGTTTCGTGCGACGAGGTTCTTTATCGGAGGAGGGCTTGGTCGTTTGCGCCCTCCGCAGGGCGTCACGGTCGTGATCGGAAGACCCTCGATAAGCTCAAGCTTCATTTCCGACCTTGGCCGGGCCCGCGGATCGGGGAGGGGAGGATCGTCCTGTCCGGCCTTCGAAAACGGTCCCGGGAACCGCTTGACGAAACCGATTCACACACGTAAAAGCCCCCCTCTGTTGGACCGGCTGTGAGCTTTCGAGCTCAGACGCGGTTCGCGAACGACTGCTGATCGCGCCTTCTGGGGCGCAGTTTTCAGTCACAGGCCCTCTCGGGAGACCGGGCGGGCCAATTTGTTTTGCGGACGCTGCGTTCGGATGTCTCGAAAGAGGGGTCCGGGTTGGTCTTTGAAATGGTTCGAGACGCGGGCGCAGCCCACTAGGAAACCGAGCGATATGGATCGTCAGAACATCCGCATCCGGCTCAAGGCCTTCGATCACCGCGTGTTGGATCATTCCACGCGCGAGATCGTGAACACGGCCAAGCGCACGGGTGCGACGGTACGGGGCCCGATCCCCCTGCCCACGCTTATCGAGAAATTCACCGTCAACCGCTCGCCGCACGTCGACAAGAAGTCGCGCGAGCAGTTCGAGATCCGTACGCACAAGCGTGTCCTCGACATCGTTGATCCGACTCCGCAGACCGTGGACGCGCTGATGAAGCTCGACCTGTCGGCCGGCGTCGACGTCGAAATCAAGCTGTAAGGAGGGCCGAACAGATGACTCTCCCCGCTAATCGTACTGGCGTGATCGCCAAGAAGCTGGGCATGACCCGCTTCTTCGATGAAACCGGACAGCACGTGCCGGTCACCGTCCTGTCGCTGGATGGTTGCCAGGTCACCGGCCACCGCACCGTGGAAAAGGACGGTTACACCGCCCTGCAACTCGGCGCCGGCGCCAAGAAGCCCAAGAACACCTCCAAGGCCCTGCGCGGTCACTTCGCCAAGAACTCGGTCGAGCCCAAGCGCATCGTCGCCGAATTCCGCGTCGATGAAGCCGCTCTGATCGATGTGGGCGCGGAATTCACCGCCGACCACTACGTTCCCGGCCAGAAGGTGGACATCCAAGGCATCACCGTCGGTAAGGGTTTCGCCGGCGCCATGAAGCGCTGGAACTTCGGCGGTCTGCGCGCCACCCACGGCGTCTCGGTCTCGCACCGTTCGCACGGCTCGACCGGTAACCGCCAGGATCCGGGTCGTACGTTCCCGGGCAAGAAGATGGCTGGTCACCTGGGTCAGGAAACCGTCACCACCCTGAACGTCACGGTCTGGAAGGTCGACGTCGAACGCGGCCTGATCCTGGTCAAGGGCGCCGTCCCCGGCCACGAAGGCTCGTACGTCAAGGTTCGCGACGCGATCAAGAAGGCCGCTCCGGCCGACCTGCCGCGTCCGGGCGCCTTCCGCAAGGCTGGCGAGGCTCCGGCCGCCGCCGCTGAAACCCCCGCTGAGGAAGCCCCCGCGGCGACGACCGAAGAGGGCGAAGGCTAATGAAACTCGACGTCATCAAACTGGACGGCGGCAAGGCCGGCTCCGTTGATCTCGACGACGCCATCTTTGGCATCGCCGACATCCGCGGCGACATCCTGCAGCGCGTCGTGACCTGGCAGCTGGCCAAGCGCCGCTCGGGCAACCACAAGATTCAAGTCCGCAACGAGGTCTCTCGTACGGGCAAGAAGATGTACAAGCAAAAGGGCACCGGCTCGGCCCGTCACGGTTCGCGCCGTGCGGCCCAGTTCGTCGGCGGCGCCAAGGCCCACGGCCCTGTCGTCCGCAGCCACGCTTTCGACCTGCCGAAGAAGATCCGGGCCATGGCTCTGCGCCACGCCCTGTCCTCGAAGGCCAAGGCCGGCGCGCTGGTCGTGCTGGACAGCGCCGTTCTGACCGACCCGAAGACGGCCGCCCTGCGCGCCAACTTCGACAAGATCGGCCTGAAGAACGCCCTGGTCATCGCCGGTCCGGAAGTGGACGAGAACTTCAAGCTCGCCGCCCGCAACATTCCGAACGTGGACGTGCTGCCGAACGCCGGCCTGAACGTCTACGACGTGCTGCGTCGCCAAACGCTCGTCCTGACCAAGGACGCGATTGAGGCGATCTCGGCGCGTTTCGCTGAGAAGGAAGCCGCGTAATGGCCGCTACCGCCCGCCACTACGACACGATCCTGTCGCCGGTGATCACCGAGAAGGCCACCCTGCTCAGCGAGCAGAACAAGGTCGTCTTCCGCGTGGCCGCCGATGCGTCGAAGGACGAAATCGCCGCCGCAGTCGAAGAGCTGTTCAAGGTCAAGGTCACCAAGGTCAACACCCTGGTCACCAAGGGCAAGACCAAGCGCTTCCGTGGCATCGTCGGACGCCGTTCCGACGTCAAAAAAGCCATCGTGACCCTGGCCGACGGCCAGTCGATCGACATCACGACGGGGCTCTAAGACATGGCCTTGAAGCACTTTAACCCGACCAGCCCCGGCCAGCGCGGCCTGGTGCTGATCGACCGCAGCGAGCTCCACAAGGGCCGCCCGGAAAAGAAGCTGGTCGAAGGTCTGACCAAGTCGGGCGGTCGCGGCGGCAACGGCCGTATCGCGGTCCGTTTCCGCGGCGGCGGCGCCAAGCGCCTGTACCGTCTGGTCGACTTCAAGCGTCGTAAGCAAGGCACGGCCACGGTCGTCCGCCTCGAGTACGATCCGAACCGCACCGCCTTCATCGCCCTGATCAAGTATCAGGACGGCGAGCTGGCCTACATCCTGGCCCCGCAACGCCTGAAGGCCGGCGACGAAGTCGTCACCGCCGACAAGGTCGACGTGAAGCCGGGCAACGCCTCGCCGCTGCGCACCCTGCCGATCGGTACGATCATCCACAACGTCGAGCTGAAGCCCGCCAAGGGCGGTCAGATCGCGCGTTCGGCTGGCGCCTACGCCCAGCTGGTGGGTCGTGACGCCGGCTACGCCCAGATCCGCCTGAACTCGGGCGAACTGCGCATGGTGCTGGACACCTGCATGGCCACCGTCGGCGCCGTGTCGAACCCGGACCACATGAACGAAAACCTCGGCAAGGCCGGGCGCGTTCGTCACATGGGCCGTCGTCCGCACGTCCGCGGCGTCGCCATGAACCCGGTCGACCACCCCCACGGCGGTGGTGAAGGCCGCACCTCGGGCGGTCGCCACCCGGTGACCCCGGCTGGTAAGCCGACCAAGGGCGCCAAGACCCGTGTCAACAAGGCCACGGACAAGTTCATCATCCGTTCGCGCCACAAAGCGAAGAAGGGCCGCTAAGCCATGACCCGCTCCGTCTGGAAAGGCCCGTTCGTCGACGGGTACCTCCTGAAGAAGGCCGACGCCGCTCTGTCGTCGGGCCGCAAGGACGTCATCAAGACCTGGTCGCGCCGTTCGACCATCATGCCGCAATTCGTCGGTCTGACCTTCGGCGTGCACAACGGCCAGAAGCACGTTCCCGTCTCCGTGTCGGAAGACATGGTCGGCATGAAGTTCGGTGAGTTCGCTCCCACCCGCAACTTCCCCGGCCACGCCGCCGACAAGAAGGCGAAGAGGAAGTAGGCCATGAGCCAAGCTAAACAACCTCGCCGCCTGCCGGCCAATGAAGCGATGTGCAAGGTTCGCACCCTGCGCACCAGCGCCCGCAAGCTGAACCTGGTCGCTCAGTCCATTCGTGGCCTGAACGTCCAGCGCGCTCTGAACGAGCTCGAGTTCAGCCACAAGCGTATCGCTCAGGACGTCCGCAAGGCGCTGTATTCGGCGATCTCCAACGCCGAAAACAACCACAACCTCGACATCGACTCGCTGGTCGTCGCCGAGGCCTATGTGGGCAAGAACCTGGTGATGAAGCGCTTCTCGCCGCGTGCTCGCGGTCGGGCCACGCGCGTTGAAAAGCCGTTCTCCGAGATCACCATCGTGGTCCGCGAACTGGGTGAGGCCGCCTGATGGGTCAGAAAGTCAATCCGGTCGGGCTGCGGCTCGGCGTCAACCGTACCTGGGACAGCCGCTGGTTCGCCGACGGCGAGCAGTACGGCAAGCTCCTGCACCAAGACCTCGCGGTCCGTGCGATGCTCAAGAAGCGCCTGTATCAAGCCGGCGTCTCGCGCATCATCATCGAGCGTCCCCACAAGAAGTGCCGCGTGACCATCTACGCGGCGCGTCCGGGCGTGATCATCGGCAAGAAGGGCGCCGACATCGACAAGCTCCGCAAGGACCTGTCGGTGATGACCGAAGGCGAAGTTCACCTGAACATCGTCGAGATCCGCAAGCCGGAAACCGACGCCCAGCTGGTGGCCGAGTCCATCGCCCAGCAGCTCGAGCGCCGGATCGCCTTCCGTCGCGCCATGAAGCGGTCGATCCAATCGGCCGTCCGTCTCGGCGCCAAGGGCATCCGCATCAACGTGTCGGGCCGCCTCGGCGGCGCGGAAATCGCTCGTATGGAATGGTACCGCGAAGGTCGCGTGCCGCTCCACACGCTGCGCGCCGACATCGACTACGGCTTCGCGGAAGCCAAGACCACCTACGGCATCATCGGCGTGAAGACCTGGATCTTCAAAGGCGAAGTGCTGGAGCATGACCCGATGGCGCTCGACAAGCGTCTCGCCACTGAATCCGGCCCGGCCGGCGAAGGTGGTGGACGCGAGCGCGGCGATCGTCCCGACCGGGGCGACCGCGGCCGTCGCGATCGGGGCTAAGGATAGAGCGCTATGCTGTCACCGAAAAAAACCAAGTATCGCAAGCAGTTCAAGGGCCGCATCCACGGCACCTCGAAGGGCGGCACCCTGCTGAACTTCGGTTCGTACGGCCTGAAGGCCGTCGAGCCGGAGCGCATCACGGCTCGCCAGATCGAAGCTGCTCGTCGCGCCATCACCCGCCAGATGAAGCGTCAAGGCCGCGTCTGGATCCGTATCTTCCCGGACGTGCCGGTCACCGGCAAGCCGGCTGAAGTCCGGATGGGTAAGGGCAAGGGCGCCGTGGACCACTGGGCCGCTCGCGTGGCTCCGGGCCGCATCATGTTCGAAATCGACGGCGTGCCGGACGATATCGCGCGCGAAGCCCTGCGCCTCGGCGCGGCCAAGCTGCCGATCCGCACCCGCGTCGTCACCCGCATCGACGCCGGTGCGGCTCTGGAGGCCGAAGCGGCATGACCAAGATTGCTGACATCCGGGGCATGACCCCCGACCAGCTCGCCGAGCAGCTGCTCAACCTGAAGAAAGAGCAGTTCAACCTGCGCTTCCAGGCGGCGACCGGTCAGGTGGAAAAGACCCACCGCGTTGGCGAGATCCGCAAGGAAATCGCCCGCATCAAGACCGTGCTGCGCGCCAAGGCCGCGGCTTAAGGAGAACGATATGCCCAAGCGTATCCTCGAAGGGGTTGTCGTCTCCGATAAGGGCGACAAGACCGTGGTGGTAAAGGTCGAACGGACCATCGTTCACCCGCTGCTGAAGAAGATTGTGCGTCAGTCGAAGAAGTATCACGCGCACGATGAGAGCAATGCGTACAAGGCGGGCGAAATCGCCCGCATCATCGAGTGCGCTCCGAAGTCCAAGCTGAAGACCTGGGAAGTCCTTCCCAAGGCTTCTGCTTAATCTGGAAGGTTTGAACCATGATCCAGATGCAAACTAACCTGGAAGTCGCCGATAACTCCGGCGCCCGCCGGGTCATGTGCATCAAGGTGCTGGGTGGCGCGGGTCGTCGCTACGCCAGCGTCGGTGACGTGATCGTCGTGTCCGTGAAGGAAGCCATTCCGCGCGGCCGCGTGAAGAAGGGCGACGTGCTCCGCGCCGTCGTCGTTCGCGTGAACCAAGGCATGAAGCGTAAGGACGGGTCGCTGATCCGTTTCGACAAGAACGCCGCGGTCATCGTCAACAAGCAGAGCGAGCCGGTCGGCACGCGGATCTTCGGCCCGGTTCCCCGCGAACTGCGCGCCAAGAACCACATGAAGATCATCTCCCTCGCCCCCGAGGTGCTGTAATGGCTGCCAAGATTAAGAAGGGCGACCGCGTCGTCGTCCTGGCCGGCAAGGACAAGGGCAAGCAAGGCGCTGTGACCCAGGTTCTCCCCAAGGAAAACCGTGTCCTGGTGCAAGGCGTGAACCTGGTTCAACGCCACACCAAGCCGACCCAAGCCGAACCGCAAGGCGGCATCAAGACCAAGGAAGCCGCGCTGCACGTCTCGAACGTCGCGCTGGTCGACTCCAAGGGCAAGCCCACCCGCGTCGGCTTCAAGATCGAAGGCGACAAGAAGGTGCGCGTGGCCAAGACCACGGGCGAGGTGATCAATGGCTGATCAAGCTTACGAACCCCGGCTGAAGACCGTTTATCGCGAGCGCATCCGCGCCGCGATGAAGGAGCAGTTCAGCTACACGAACGAAATGCAGATCCCCAAGCTGGACAAGATCGTCCTGAACATGGGTATCGGCGAGGCCGTGGCCGACTCCAAGAAGGCCCAGACCGCGCTGAAGGATCTGATGGCTATCGCCGGCCAGAAGCCGGTCGCCACGAAGGCCCGCAAGTCCATCGCCGGCTTCAAGCTGCGCGAAGGCATGGTGGTCGGCGCCAAGGTGACCCTCCGCAAGGACCGGATGTATGAATTCCTGGACCGCCTGGTCACGATCGCGCTGCCGCGCGTGAAGGACTTCCGCGGCCTGAACGGCAAGAGCTTCGACGGCCGTGGCAACTACGCCATGGGCCTGAAGGAGCACCTGGTGTTCCCGGAAATCAACTATGACCAGATCGAACAGATCTGGGGCATGGACATCATCGTCTGCACCACTGCGAAGACCGATCAGGAAGCCAAGGCTCTCCTGAAGGAATTCCAGTTCCCGTTCACCAATTAAGAGCGGGCAGGGAAACACACCATGGCCAAGAAAAGCGCCGTTAACCGTAATCTCGCGGTCAAGGCCCTCGTCAAGCAATACGCCGAAAAGCGCGCTGCGCTGAAGGCGATCGCCAACGACGAAAGCCTGCCGCTGGAAGAACGCTTCGAAGCCCGCCTGAAGCTCGCGAAGCTTCCGCGCAGCTCGTCGGCTGTTCGCATTCGCAACCGCTGCGAAGTGACCGGCCGCCCGCGCGCCTACTATCGCAAGCTGAAGATGAGCCGGGTTGCTCTCCGCGAACTGGGTTCGCAGGGGCAGATCCCCGGCCTCGTCAAGTCGAGCTGGTGAGGACGATCAGATGTCGATGAACGATCCCCTGAGCGATATGATCGCTCGCATCAAGAACGCCGCCACGCGCAAGCGCGCCAAGGTCGCGACGCCGGCTTCCAAGCTGCGCGCCCGCGTCCTGGACGTGCTGGCCGACGAAGGCTACATCCGCGGCTACTCGCTGGTCGAGAAGCCCGGCGCGTTCCCCGAATTCGAGATCGAGCTCAAGTATTTTGACGGTGAGCCCGTGATCGCCGAGATCAGCCGCGTGTCCAAGCCTGGCCGTCGCGTCTATTCGTCGATCAAGGACCTGAAGCCGATCAAAAACGGCCTGGGCATCTCGATCCTTTCGACGCCGAAGGGCGTCATGTCGGACTCTGCCGCGCGCGACGCTAACGTCGGCGGCGAAGTCCTCTGCCGCGTCTACTAGGCGCGGGAGGGAAAGAGCATGTCACGTATCGGTAAGAAGGCCGTCTCGATCCCCAAGGGCGTCACCACGACGCTCGAAGGCCAGACGGTGTCGGTGAAGGGGCCCAAGGGCCAACTCTCCTGGACGGTTCCCGAAGAGATCGAAGTCAAGCAGGAAGGCGAAGAGCTGACCCTGACTCCGCGTTCGGAAACCACGCGCGCCAAGGCGATGTGGGGCCTGTCCCGCACGCTGGTGGCCAACATGGTGCACGGCGTCAGCACGGGCTTCGAGGAAACCCTCGAGCTGGTGGGCGTCGGTTACCGGGCCGCGATGAAGGGCACCGCCCTGTCGCTGCAGCTCGGTTTCTCCCACGAAGTCGACGTCGCGGCTCCGGCCGGCGTCACCTTCGCGGTGCCCAAGCAGACCGAAATCAAGATCGCCGGCGCTGACAAGCAGGCGGTCGGCGAGATTGCCGCGAAGATCCGCCGCATTCGTCCGCCGGAGCCCTACAAGGGCAAGGGCGTGCGCTATGCTGGCGAAAAGGTTCGCCGCAAGGAAGGCAAGAAGAAGTAAGCCATGGCGCTCACACCTCGCGAATCCGCCGTGCGTCGTGCTCAACGCACCCGCACCCGCCTCAAGTCGCTGGCCAACGGCCGTCCGCGTCTGTCGGTCTTCCGTTCGTCCAAGAACATCTACGCCCAGATCATCGATGATGAACGCGGCGTGACCCTGGCCTCGGCCTCCACCCTCGAGGGTGAAGGCAAGACCAAGGGCGCGGACAAGGACGCGGCCGCTCTGGTCGGCAAGCTCGTCGCCGAACGCGCCATCGAAAAGGGCGTCAAGGACGTCGTCTTCGATCGCGGCGGCTACATCTTCCACGGACGGGTGAAAGCCCTGGCCGACGCCGCGCGCGAAGCCGGCCTGAACTTCTAAGGGAAACATCATGGCTCGTGGTGACCAACAGCGCGGTGAAGGCGGCCAACGCCGGGACCGTCGCGACCGCAACGCCCCCGAGGAGCGGGTCGACAGCGACATCGTCGAAAAGCTCGTCCACATCAACCGCGTCGCCGCCACCGTTAAGGGCGGCCGTCGCTTCAGCTTCGCCGCTCTGATGGTCGTCGGCGACCAAAAGGGCCGCGTCGGCTACGGTCATGGCAAGGCGCGTGAAGTGCCGGAAGCCATCCGCAAGGCGACCGAAGAAGCCAAGAAGACCATGGTCCGCGTCCCGCTCCGCGAGTCGCGCACCCTGCACCACGACGGCTACGGCCGTTGGGGCGCTGGCAAGGTCATGATGCGCGCTGCCCCTCCCGGCACGGGCGTCATCGCCGGCGGTCCGATGCGCGCGGTTCTCGAAACCCTGGGCGTCCAGGACGTCGTGGCCAAGTCGACGGGTTCCTCGAACCCGTACAACATGGTCCGCGCCACGTTCGAGGCCCTGAAGGTCCAATCGTCGCCCCGCCAGATCGCCGCCAAGCGCGGCAAGAAGGTCGGCGACATTCTCGGCCGCCGCGCCGACGGAGCCTCGGCTCCGGACGCCATCGAGGGCTAAGACATGGCTACTGCAAAGACCGTCAAGGTGCGCCAAACCGGCAGCCCGATCCGTCGCGAAAAGGACCAGCGCGCCACGCTCGCCGGTCTGGGTCTCAACAAGCTGGGCCGCGTGTCCGAGCTGGAAGACACCCCTTCGGTTCGCGGCATGATCCGCAAGGTCCAGCACCTGCTGGAAATCGTCGAGTAGTTCTGCTACGAGACGTCGAAATCGCCACCCCGGTGAAAACCGGGGTGGTTTTCGTTTTGAGTTTCTTTGTTTCCAAAAGCCGAGTCCGGCCGTCGGCCGGGCGCAGATCTCCAAGGAGAGGCACATATGACCAAGCTTAACGAACTGGCTCCGGCTCCCGGCTCCACCAAGGGCCGCATGCGCATCGGCCGCGGCCCGGGCTCGGGCAAGGGCAAGACCGGTGGTCGCGGCGTGAAGGGCCAGAAGGCGCGCTCGGGCGTCGCCATCGCCGGCTTCGAAGGCGGCCAGATGCCGCTGCACATGCGCATGCCCAAGCGCGGCTTCAACAACCCGTTCCGCCTGCAGTTCGCTGAAGTGAACCTGTGGCGCCTGGAGCAGGCCGTCGCCGCCGGCAAGTTCAAGAAGGGCGCCGAGCTGGACGCCGCCGCCCTGGTGGCCGCCGGCGTCATCCGTCGCGAACTGGACGGCGTGAAGCTGCTGGGCAAGGGCGAGATCAAGACCGCCCTGAAGCTGACCGTCTACTCGGCCACGGAAGCCGCCATCAAGGCCGTCGAGGCCGCCGGTGGTTCGGTCACCGTGACCAAGAAGGCCAAGGCGCAAGCCGAAGCCTAAGACCATAATGTCATCCCGGAGGCGCTGATCGGCGCCGTCGCCGGGATCGCGGAGAGGGCAGGGGAGACCCCGCCGGACCCGCCGTTTCCCACCGGGATGACAGAATAACGAGGCTCGCCGTGACATCGCGGCGAGCCTCACCTATGTACGGCTCCGTACTCGGGCTTTGTCCGGCCCCGGCGATTCATCGCCGACCGGACCTGGCCCTGCATAATGCTAGGAGCGCGACCTGGCCGCGGAAGCGGCGCGCGCTCTCGACGTGGGGATTTGAATGGCCTCGGCCGCCGAACAACTCGCAGCCAACATGAACTTCGGGTCCTTCCAGAAGGCCACCGAACTTCACAAGCGCATCTGGTTCACGCTCATCGCCCTGATCGTCTACCGGCTCGGCACCTATGTGCCGATCCCGGGGATCAATCCGGAAGCCTTCGCCGCCGCGTTCTCGCAGCAGTCGAAGGGCATCCTGGGCATGTTCAACATGTTCTCGGGCGGCGCCGTGCAGCGCATGGCGATCTTCTCGCTGAACGTGATGCCCTACATCAGCGCCTCGATCATCGTGCAGCTGATGGGCTCGGTGTATCCGCCGTGGGAAAAGCTGAAGAAGGAAGGCGGCGAAGCCGGCCGCAAGACCCTGAACCAGTACACCCGCTACCTGGCGGTCGTGCTGGCCGTGGTGCAGTCGTTCTCGATCGCCGTGGGCCTCAGCAGCCAGGCCAACATGGTGGTCGGCGGCATCGCGCCGGGCTTCTTCATCGCCTCCACGGTCGTGGCCCTGACCGGCGGCACCCTGTTCCTGATGTGGCTGGGCGAGCAGATCACCAGCCGCGGCGTCGGCAACGGCGTGTCCTTGATCATCTTCACCGGCATCGTCTCGGCCCTGCCGCTGGGCGTGGTGCAGATGTTCACCCAGGTCCAGACCGGCGCGATGTCGGGCTTCGCCCTGTTCGCCGTGGCCGTGCTGGCCGTGGCCGTGATCTTCTTCATCGTCTTCGTCGAGCGTTCGCAGCGCCGTCTGCTGGTCCACTATCCCAAGCGCCAGCAGGGCAACCGGATGATCGGCGGCGACACCTCGTTCATCCCGCTGAAGCTGAACACCGCCGGCGTCATCCCGCCGATCTTCGCCTCCAGCCTGCTGCTGCTGCCGACGACCGCCATGGGCTTCCTGGCCACGGCCAACCTGCCCAACTGGCTGCAATGGCTGCCGACCGTGGTCGGCGCCCTGCAGCACGGCCAGCCGCTGTTCATGGTGCTGTACGCGGCCCTGATCATCTTCTTCTCGTTCTTCTACACCTCGGTCGTGTTCAATCCCGACGAGACGGCGGAGAACCTGCGCAAGTACGGCGGCTTCATGCCGGGCATCCGTCCGGGCAAGCGGACGGCGGAATATCTGGACTACGTCCTGACCCGCCTGACCGTGATCGGCGCGGCCTACATCACCGCGGTCTGCATCCTGCCGGAACTGCTGATGAACAGCATGGGCCCGACCAAGTTCACCCTGGGCGGCACCTCGATCCTGATCGTCGTGACCGTGACCATGGACACGGTCGCCCAGATCCAGTCCCACCTGCTGGCCCACCAGTACGAAGGGCTGATCAAGAAGTCGAAGCTGCGGGGCGGCAAGGGGCGCTAGGCGCTTCTGGACCCTACGGAAGGCCAAAACGCGGAAGCCGGTTTGTGACAAACCGGCTTCCGTTTTTATCGAACCCACTCTAGGTCTGGGCGGGACGCGGGCGGCAGACCCGCGGAAACGCAGGAAGCGCATTGATGAACTTGATCCTGTTCGGGCCGCCGGCGGCGGGCAAGGGCACCCAGGCCAAGCGCCTGGTCGAGCAGCGTGGCATGGTCCAGCTGTCGACCGGCGACATGCTGCGCGCCGCGATCGCCTCGGGCTCCGAGCTGGGCCAGAAGGTCAAGGACGTGCTGGATCGCGGCGAGCTGGTCACCGACGAGATCGTCATCGCCCTGATCGAGGAGCGGCTGCCCGAGGCGGAAGCCGCCGGCGGGGCCATCTTCGACGGCTTCCCGCGCACCGTGCCCCAGGCGCAGGCCCTGGACGCCATCCTGGCCAAGCGGGGGCAGAAGATCGACTCGGTTCTCCGACTCAAGGTAGACGAGCCCGCTCTGATCGAACGGATCTCCAAGCGATTCGCCGAGCAGGGCCGCCCCGACGACAATCCGGAAGTGTTCGTGACGCGCCTGGCCGCCTACAACGCCCAGACCGCGCCGCTGCTCCCGTACTACCGCGAGCAAGGCAAGCTCACGGAGCTGGACGGCATGGCCTCGGTGGAAACCGTGGCCGCTTCCATCGACGCCGCGCTTTCGGTCGTGGCTTAAGACTTCGTTGGAATCCTCTCGATTGAGCGGATTCCGCCATTGACGGACGCGCAACTATCCCTATAACGGGGCGCTTCCGCGAAAGGGCGCGATCTGTGCGCGCCGGACTGGGTCGCAAGACCGGGCCGGGCGCGCCGTTCGCGTCTTTAGTGCGTGACTAGGAGAACATTAGACGTGGCCCGTATTGCAGGCGTCAACATCCCGACGAACAAGCGCGTTTTGATCGCGCTTCAGTACATTCATGGCATTGGCCAGAAGTCCGCTCGTGACATCATCACGAAGGTGGGCATCGACGACGCTCGCCGGGTCAACCAGCTGACCGACGCCGAAGTCCTCGCGATCCGCGAAACGATCGACAAGGACTTCACCGTCGAGGGCGACCTGCGCCGCGAAAACTCGATGAACATCAAGCGTCTGATGGACCTGGCCTGCTATCGCGGCCTGCGTCACCGCAAGGGCCTGCCGGTCCGCGGTCAGCGCACCCACACCAACGCTCGTACCCGCAAGGGTCCGGCCAAGCCGATCGCCGGCAAGAAGAAGTAAGGCAGCCTGACCGATGGCCAAGGAACCGGCTCGCGTTAAACGTCGCGAACGCAAGAACATCACCTCGGGCGTGGCGCACGTGAACGCCTCGTTCAACAACACCATGATCACCATCACCGACGCCCAGGGGAACACCATCTCCTGGTCGAGCGCCGGCATGATGGGCTTCAAGGGCTCGCGCAAGTCGACCCCGTACGCCGCTCAGATGGCTGCGGAAGACGCGGGCAAGAAGGCCGCCGAGCACGGTGTGAAGACCCTCGAGGTCAACGTGTCGGGTCCGGGTTCGGGCCGTGAATCGGCCCTGCGCGCCCTCCAGGCCGCCGGCATGACCATCACGACCATCCGCGACGTGACGCCGATCCCGCACAACGGTTGCCGTCCGCCCAAGCGTCGTCGCGTCTAGTACTTTTAAGACCCAATTCTCCTTCGCCGGCTGCGCAAAACGCGGCCGGCGAGTCGCGTTCAAGGGATCGACCACGTGATCGAAAGAAACTGGAACGAGCTGATCCGTCCTGAGAAGCCGCAAATCGAGACTGGCGCCGACGCGACCCGCAAGGCTCGCATCGTGGCTGAACCGCTCGAGCGCGGCTTTGGTGTGACGCTCGGCAACGCTCTCCGCCGCGTCCTGCTCTCCTCGCTGCAAGGCGCCGCCGTCACCGCCATCCAGATCGATGGCGTGGTGCACGAATTCTCCTCTCTCGAGGGCGTCCGCGAAGACGTCGTCGACATCGTTCTGAACATCAAGCAACTGGCCGTGCGCATGCACGCCGAAGGCCCCAAGCGCATGACCCTGCGCGCCACGGGCCCCGGCCCGGTGACCGCGGGTCAGATCGAAACCCCGGCCGACATCGAGATCCTGAACCCCGACCACGTGCTCTGCACGCTGGACGACGGCGCTTCGGTGCGCATGGAGTTCACGGTCAACACCGGCAAGGGCTACGTCCCGGCCGACCGCAACCGTCCGGAAGACGCGCCGATCGGCCTGATCGCTGTCGACGCCCTGTACTCGCCGGTCAAGCGCGTCGCCTATCGCGTCGAGCCGACCCGTCAGGGCCAGTCGCTGGACTACGACAAGCTGATCCTGGAAGTGGAAACCAACGGCGCCGTGACGCCGGTGGACGCGGTGGCCTACGCCGCCCGCATCCTGCAAGACCAGCTGCAGATCTTCATCACCTTCGAAGAGCCCAAGGCCAAGACCGCCGACGAGGCCAAGCCGGAACTGCCGTTCAACCCGGCCCTGCTGAAGAAGGTGGACGAACTGGAACTGTCGGTCCGCTCGGCCAACTGCCTGAAGAACGACAACATCGTCTACATCGGCGACCTGATCCAGAAGACCGAAGCCGAAATGCTCCGCACGCCGAACTTCGGCCGCAAGTCCTTGAACGAGATCAAGGAAGTGCTGGCCGGCATGGGCCTGCACCTGGGCATGGACGTGCCGAACTGGCCGCCGGAAAACATCGAAGACCTGGCCAAGAAGTTCGAAGACCAGATCTAAGAGCGTATAAGAGTACCGCGCTTAATCCGGGCCGCCTCTTTCGGGAGGCGGCCTGGGCCTTTTGAAGCCGCAACAGCGGTGGAGGGCCCCGGCGCTTCGTTCTGAACCCGGCAGGGACGCCGCTGGGATTGGTGACAATCAGCGCTTCTTCATCGCGCTACAGCGGGCCAAGGCCCAGGAGAGACCACAATGCGTCACGGTAAAGCTCACCGTAAACTGGGCCGTACGTCCGCTCACCGCACCGCCATGTTCGCCAACATGTCGGCCTCGCTGATCAAGCACGAGCAGATCGTCACCACCCTGCCGAAGGCCAAGGAACTGCGTCCGTTCGTCGAAAAGCTGGTCACCCTGGCCAAGCGCGGCGACCTGCACGCTCGTCGTCAGGCCATCTCGACCGTCCGCGACGTCGAGCAAGTCGGCAAGCTGTTCGCCACCATCGGTCCCCGCTACAAGGACCGCCAGGGCGGTTACATCCGCGTCCTGAAGGCCGGCTTCCGCTACGGCGACAACGCCCCGCTGGCCGTCATCGAGTTCGTCGACCGCGACGTCTCGGCCAAGGGCAAGGACTCCGGCCCGGTGTTCACCGCCGACTCGGAAGACTAAGATTTTCAGCCTCGGCTGACGGAGAAGGCCCCGGAGCGATCCGGGGCCTTTTTTTTGCGTCCAGGCGCGTGCGACAGGTTGCATCAGCCCCCGTCGCCGCTTCGGTAGAGTTTTGTTCACCTCGTCGCCCCATGCTTCGCCGCTAAGAACTCGGGGGAGGGGATGGAGATGAAGATCTCCGGCGTCATGCGCGGCTTCGGCGGCGCGCTCGCGGCGGGGGTGATCCTGGCCGGCGGGCTGGCTCTGTTCGCGATCGAGGGCCTGCGGGTCGGCGGTCCGCTGTTCCGCCAGATCGTCGACAACAAGGACATCGTCGCCGACATCCTGCCGCCGCCGCTCTACGTGGTCGAGGCCGACCTGGTGGCGACCAAGCTGATGGCCCATCCCGAGACCGTGGACGCCGCCGCCGACAAGCTGGCGGCGCTGCGCAAGGACTACGACACCCGTAACGCCTACTGGAAAACCGCGCCGATCGATCCCGCTATGCGCGCGATGCTGGTCGACGAGTCGTCCGCGCCGGCCATGGTGTTCTGGCGCGAGATCGACCAGGAAATCCTCCCCGCCGTCCGTTCGGGCGACATGGACCGCGCCCGCCAGGGCCTGGCCCGGGCCGACGCGGCCTACGAGGCGCACCGCGCCGTGATCGACAAGGTGGTGGTCATGGCCAATCACGACGCCGCCGCCGTCGAGGCGCGCGCCGTCGAGCAGACCCGCCTGACCTTCATCCTGCTGGCCGGGGCGGGAGCCGTGCTGCTGCTGGTCGTCGGCGGCGGGATCGCCCTGATGAGCCGGCGGATCGTCAAGCCGATCCAGGCCATGACCGGCTTCATGGGCCGGCTGGCGGCCGGCGACTACGACCGGGCCGTGCCCTTCGCCGGCCGTGGCGACGAGATCGGCGAGATGGCCAATTCCGTGGCCGTGTTCCGCGAGGCCATCGTCGCGCGGCAGGCGGCCGAGGACCGCATCGCCGCCGAGCGCGACGAGACCGAGTCCGCCAAGGCCCGTCACGACTCCGAACGGCGCACCGAGGAGGCCGGCCGCCTGCAGGTGGTCGAGGCCCTGGTCGCGGCCGTGGCCCGGCTGAAGGCCGGCGACCTGACGGCGCGGCTGGAGACGGCCTTCCCCGGCGCCTACGAAGGCCTGCGCGGCGACTTCAACCGGGCGATCGCCGGGCTCGAAGCAGCCATGAGCGAGGTGGTCGAGGGCGCGGGCGGCCTGCGGGTCGGCGCCGGCGAGATCAGCGGCGCGATCGAGGACCTGTCGGCCCGCACCGAGCGGCAGGCCGCCAGCCTGGCCGAGACGGCCTCGGCCCTGGGCGAGGTCAGCGCCAGCGTCAAACGCACCGCCGAGGGGGCCAGCGAGGCCAACGCCGCCGTGATCGACAGTCGAGCGGTCGCCGACCGCTCCAGCCAGGTGGTCGGCCGCGCGGCCGAGGCCATGAGCCAGATCGAGAGCTCGTCCGCCAAGGTCTCGCAGATCCTGGGCGTGATCGACGAGATCGCCTTCCAGACCAACCTGCTGGCCCTGAACGCGGGCGTGGAAGCGGCTCGCGCCGGCGACGCCGGTCGCGGCTTCGCCGTCGTCGCCCAGGAAGTGCGGGCCCTGGCCCAGCGCTCGGCCGAAGCGGCCAAGGAGATCAAGGGGCTGATCGCGGAGTCGTCGGACCACGTCCGCTCGGGCGTGACCCTGGTCGGCGAGGCCGGCGCGGCCCTGGGCGACATCGTCGAGCGGGTGGGGGTGATTGGCGGGCTGATGGAGGAGATCGCCCAGTCCAGCCGCGAGCAGGCCGCGGGCCTGGCCGAGGTCGACCTGGCGGTCGGCCAGATGGACCAGGTCATCCAGCAGAACGCCGCCATGGCCGAGCAGGCCACCGCCGCCAGCCGCGGTCTGGCCGACGACGCCGTGCGCCTGGAGGCCCAGGTCGAGCACTTCCAGGTCGGGGTCGACCAGAGGACCTGGGCGGCGGCCTAGGGGCCTCCGAGACTATTCCTTCGTCAGGTCCTGACGACGGAACAGGGCCAGGGCGCCGCCGGTCAGGGCGACCAGCCAGACCAGCAGGAACACCAGGGCCAGGCCGGCCTGGCCCGCCTCGGTCCTCATCTCCGGCGGGGCGATGACGAAGGTCTTGAGGACCCGTCCGGCGAAGGCGGGGATCAGCAGGCTCTTCCAGGTCGCGGCCTGCACGGTGGCGGCCAGGGTCGACTGCACGAAGACGATCACCAGCCCAGCAATCACCGCGCCCATGGTCGAACGGGTCAGGACGCCGATCAGGGCCCCCAGGGCGCCGACCAGCAGCACCTCCAGCCAGGTCACCAGCGCCACGCCGGCGTACTGGCTGATGAAGGCCGGGCCGGCCGGCGGTCCGACCAGGCGGGCGTGGTTGGCCATCGCTCCGAACAGCCCCGCCACCACGGCGGTGAGGGCGGTCAGCAGCAGGCTCCAGGCCGCGACCTCGGCGAAGACGATCAGCTTGGCCGCCAGCAGGTTGACCCGGCTGTTGCGGGGCGTGATCAGCCGCCAGGTCTCCCAGCGATAGTCGCCGGCGAAGATCGCCGCCGCGCCGATCAGCAGGAACAGGGCGGTGAAGGGGCCCGAGGCGCCGGCCACCGCGCCCATGGCCCGGTTGGCCAGGTCGGTCGTCTCGCCGGGGATGGTCCGGTGGAGGACCGCCCGGGCGAACATGTCCATCGCGATGCTGAACGCCATGGTGATCAGCGGCGCGAAGGCGAAGCCCCAGAACAGCGAGGCGCGGTCGCGGGACAGGCGGAAACGCTCGGCGGCGATGGCGTCAGCGAGCATCGACCAGATCCTTGGGTTCGAGCGCGCCCAGATAGGCGCTTTCCAGGTCGGCCTCGCGCCAGCGGGCCTCGGTGATCTCCACGCCGGCCTCGACCAGGGCGCGGATCAGGGCGGGGGTCTCGGCGCGCAGCACGTCGGCCAGCACGGCGTTCGCGCCGTCCGCCTGGCCCTTGTCGCCCAGCACCGCCAGGGCCTTGTCGATCGGCGAGACGGTGAGGCGCAGGCGCGGCTTGCCGCCGGTCAGGGCCTCGACGTCGCCCTCGGCGGCCAGCTTGCCCTTGGACAGGATCGCCACCCGGTCGCAGACCCGGCGCACCTCGTCCAGCTGGTGGCTGGCCAGGATGATGGTCACCCCCTCCTTGTCGGCCAGGTCGCGGATCAGGGCGCGGATCTCCTGGATGCCGGCCGGGTCCATGCCGCTGGTCGGTTCGTCCAGGATCACCAGCTCGGGGCGGGTGAAGAAGGCCGCGGCCAGGCCCAGGCGCTGCTTCATGCCCACCGAGAAGGTGCCGGCCTTGCGGTCGGCCGCGCCGCCCAGGCCCACGCGCTCCAGCCAGTAGTCGATGTCGGCCGATCCGCCGGCGCCGCTTTCCAGCGCCAGCATCCGCAGCACTTCGCGGGCGGTCAGATAGGGCGGATAGCGCGGGGTCTCGATCATCGCCCCGGCCCGGCGCAGGGACGAGGACTGGCCGGCCGGGGCGCCGAACAGCCGGGCCGTTCCGCCGGTGGGCCGCACCAGGCCCAGGGCGATGCGGAACAGGGTGCTCTTGCCCGCGCCGTTGGGACCCAGCACGCCGAACACGCCGCCGGCGGGAATGCTCAGCGAAAGCCCGTCCAGGGCGCGCACCGCGCCGTAGGTCTTGACCAGGCCCTCGGCCTCCAGGGCGAAGCTCATGTGGAGCGGTTTCCGGTGGCGGTCATGCGGGGCGACTCCCTGAAAGGCCAAGTGACCTAGGCCGGGCGACTATGGCCGGGCGGCCGGGTCCCGCCAAGTTAAGTCGCGGTCATGCGTGGCGGGCCGTCACAAGACTGGGCTATAGCCAGGGTTCCCAAGTTCGAGGTGCGTGATGGTCGTCGTCTTCCGCTGGATGGTTCTGGTCCTGGTCCTGACCCTGGGAGTCGGCGCGGGCGCCGGCGCCGAGGCGGCGGCCAAGTCGGCCCCGCCGCCGGCCCTGACCATCCTGATCTCGCTGGACGGCTTCCGGGCCGACTACCTGGACCGGGGCAACACGCCGGCCCTGAACGCCCTGGCCGCCGACGGCGCGCGCGGCGCCATGCGGCCGTCGTTCCCGTCCCTGACCTATCCGAACCACTACACCCTGGTCACCGGCAAGCGGCCCGACCACCACGGCATGGTCAACAACACGCTCGAGGCCGACGAGGTCCCGGGCGTCAGCTTCAGCATGTCCAACCACGAGGCCGTGGGCGACGCCCGCTGGTGGGATCAGGCCAAGCCGATCTGGGTCAGCGCGGAAGAGCAGGGCGTCCACGCCGGCGTCCTGTTCTGGCCGGGTTCCGAGGCGGCGATCGACGGCGTTCGGCCCACCTACTGGAAGGTCTATGACGAGAAGCTGGCCTATGACGACCGGGTCGACATGGTGCTGTCGTGGATCGACGCCAAGGCTCCGCCGCTGGGCCTTGCCACCCTCTATTTCGACGCCACCGACACCGAAGGCCACCACTACGGCCCGGACTCGCCGGAGGTGAACGCCGCCGCCCGCCGGGTGGACGCCGCGATCGCCCGGCTGGTCGCGGGACTGAAGGCGAGGGGCCTCTACGAGGCCACCAACATCGTCGTCGTCGCCGACCACGGCATGGCGCCCCAGCCGCTGAGCGGCCTGGTCGACGTGTCCACCCTGGTCGATCCCGCCAAGGTCAAGTTCGTCAGCACCGGCTCGATCGTCGGCGTGCGCGCCTTGCCCGGCTTCGAGGCCGAGGTGAAGGCGGCGATGCTGAAGCCGCACGCCCACCTGACCTGCTGGGAAAAGGGCAAGATCCCGGCCCGCTACGCCTACGGGACCAATCCGCGCGTGCCGCCCATCGTCTGCCTGGCCGAGCGCGGCTGGTACTTCGCCACCGCCAGCACGATCGCCAAGCGCTGGAAGGACCATCCGCGCGACGGCGGGGCTCACGGCTACGACCCGTACGATCCCGTCATGCGGGCCGTGTTCGTGGCCCACGGCCCGGCGTTCCGCTCGGGCGTGACGCTGCCGGTGTTCGACAATGTCGACGTCTATCCGTTGCTGGCCCGGCTGATCGGCGTCAAGGGCGACAAGGGTGACGGGTCGTTGGGGCCGGTGAAGGCGGCGCTCAAGTGACCTACCAGTCCGGCCCTCGATAGGGCGTTCGGGGAAGGGATAGGCCGACTGTTATGTCCAAGTCCGCGCAATCGGGCTTGGCGAAGGCCACATGGCGCGCCAGAGGGGCGGCGTAGATGTCGTCGGCGATGTTGGCGCTGTAGGTCAATAGATCGACGTGATAGCCGCGTCCGCCGTGCTCGTAGACCACGACATAGGCGTCCCGGTTGCGCACGGCGCCGATAAAGCGCGTGCTTGGCCCCGCGCCCACGTCGCTGGCGTTGAACGGTCCGCCGGCTGGCGACAATTCCGGTGCGAGGACGCGCAGGTTCGCGCGAATGGCGGCCGGGAGCGCGTCGAACGACACAGCCTGGACACCGTCTCGGTGGACGCAGGCGGCGGGCGCGGGCTGGACTGGCGCGGGCGTAACAGGCGGCATCATCGGCGGCTCCATCAAGAACCTCAACCTTCGGCTGAACGGCGGCGGATTTGTGACGGCGCCGCTTGCCTAGATAGTTTCGATATGCGTTAAATATTGCTGATATCGGAAACGGAGCTTCGCCATGCAACGCGCCGCCCTGACCTCGGCCCTCTGCTATCGCGACCCCAAGGCCGCGCTGAAATTCCTGGAAGCGGCCTTCGGCTTCGAGCTGACCATGCTGATCGAGGACAACGAAGGGAACCTGGCCCATTCCGAGATGGGCTTCGGCGACAGCCTGATCATGATCGGCAACGAGTGGACCGACCGCCACAAGAGCCCGTCCTCGATCGAGGGCTTCAACACCCAGAGCGTCCACATCCATCTGGAAGGCGACATCGACGCCCATTGCGCGCGGGCGCGGGCGGCCGGGGCCGAGATCCTGATGGAGCCGGCGGACCAGTTCTACGGCGACCGCACCTATCGCTGCCGCGATCCGGAGGGGCACTTCTGGACCGTGGGCGCGCCGATCCGCGCCGTCGGCGTCGACGAGGCCGAGGCGGCGTCGGGCCTGAAGGTCGTGAAGGGCTGGGCGTGACCCCCGACGATTTCCGCCGCCTGGCCCTGGCCCTGCCGGACGCCGTCGAGAGCTCGCACATGGGCACGGTCGACTTCCGGGTGGGGCGGATCTTCGCCACCCTGGGCTATCCCAACGCCAATTTCGGCATGGTGCAGCTGACCCGCGAGCACCAGGACATCATCGTGGGCGTCGAGCCCAAGGTGTTCCGGCCTGTGCCGGGGAACTGGGGGCTGAAGGGCGCGACCCTGGTCGTGCTGGCCGAGGCCGACGAACCCACCCTGCGCGGGGCGCTGGAGGCGGCCTGGCGACTGAAGGCCAACAAGCGCCAGCTGGCCCTGCTGGACGCGGCGCGGGCCCCGGCGGGCTCGTCGTGAGCGCCTCGCTCGACGCCACCCTGGCGGCCCTGGCCGACCCGCACCGGCGGGCGACGGTCGACCTGCTGCGCCAGGGGCCGCGCCGGGCGGGCGAGCTGGCCCAGGCCGCCGGCCTGTCGCCCCCGGCCATGAGCCGCCACCTGCGCGCCCTGCGCCAGGCTGGCCTGGTCGAGGAGACCCATCCGCCGTTCGACGCCCGGGTCCGGGTCTACGCCCTGCGTCCCGCGCCGATGGCCGAGCTGAAGGCCTGGGCCGAGGCGGCCGAGGGATTGTGGAGCGACCAGCTGCTGGCCCTGAAGGCGCATATCGAAGGGGAGACGGCGTGAGTTCCAAGGTCCTGGTCGCCCTGCGCATCAAGGCCGCGCCCCTGCGGGTGTTCGAGGTGTTCACCGCCGACATCGGCGCGTGGTGGAAACCCAACGCCCTGTTCTCGTTCACGCCGCGCTCGCCCGGCGTGCTGGCCTTTGAAGGCGCGGGGGAGGGGGCGCGCCTGGTCGAGCGCCTGCCGACGGGCAAGGTGTTCGAGATCGGTCCCGTCCACATCTGGGACCCCGGCAGGCTCCTGGTGTTCGGCTGGCGCCAAGCCAGCTTCGCGCCGGGCATGGACACCCAGGTGGAGGTCCGCTTCGAACCCGTCGGCGACGAGACCCGCGTAACCGTCGAGCATCGTGGCTGGGACACCGTGCCGATCGAGCACGTCGCCCGTCACCGGTTCCCGGACGCGGTGTTCCTGCAGCGCCATGCCGAGTGGTGGCGTGCGCTGCTGACAAGTCTCGCCAGCCGGGCGGCTATGGACGTACAAGACCACGCCAGGGAGGGCGACGCATGATCAAGGCCATCAGCCGAAACCATCGACAGGCCGCGCTCGGCTTCATCTTCGTCACCGCCTGCCTGGACGTGCTGTCGCTGGGGGTGATGATCCCCGTCCTGCCCGAGCTGATGAAGCGCTTCAACGGCGGCGACACCGCCTCGACGGCCCTGTGGGTGATGCTGTTCGCCACCACCTGGGGCGTGATGCAGTTCTTCTGCGCGCCGATCCTGGGCCTGATGTCGGACCGCTGGGGCCGCCGGCCGGTGATCCTGACCTCGATCTTCGGCCTGGGCGTCGACTTCCTGTTCATGGCCTTCGCCCCGACCATCTGGTGGCTGTTTGTGGGCCGGGTGTTCAACGGCATGACGGCCGCCAGCTTCTCGACTGCCGGGGCCTATGTGGCCGACGTCACCAAGCCCGAGGACCGGGCCAAGGGCTTCGGCCTGATGGGGGCGGCGTTCGGGGTGGGCTTCACCTTCGGCCCGGCCCTGGGCGGGTGGCTCTGGCAGTTCGACCACCGGCTGCCGTTCCTGGTCTGCGCGGGCTTGGCCCTGTGCAACTGGCTGTACGGCTTCTTCGTGCTGCCGGAATCCCTGCCGCCCGAGAAGCGGGTCCATCGCTTCGACTGGAGCAAGGCCAATCCGCTGGGCTCGCTGAACCTGCTTAGGAGCAAGCCCGACCTGCTGGGCCTAGCGGGCGTCGGCTTCCTGTTCCAGATGGCGCACAACGTGCTGCCCAGCGTCTTCGTGCTGTACATGGGCTTCCGCTACCACTGGTCGACGGCGGTGATCGGCCTGACACTGATGGGCAGCGGCGTCGCCGGCATCCTGCTGCAGAGCTTCCTGGTGGGTCCGATCGTCAAGAAGGTCGGCGAGCGCGGGGCGCTGCTGATCGGCCTGTTCTCGGGCTGCGTCGGCTTCATGATCTACGGCCTGGCGCCGACGGGGTGGCTGTACCTGTGCGGCCTGCCGATCTTCGCCTTCTCGGGCCTGATCCAGCCCGGCCTGCAGGGCCTGATGACCCGGCGGGTCCAGGCCTGGGAGCAGGGGCAGCTGCAGGGGGCGAACTCGGCCATGATGGGCATCACCGCCATCGTCGGACCGGCGCTGTACCTGCTGCCGTTCTCGTGGGCCGTGCGCCACGACGCCACCCTGCACATGCCCGGCCTGCCGGTCCTGATCGCCGCGGCCCTGCTGCTGGCGGCCACGGCCCTGGCGATCCGCGTGGCCCATCCCGCGGCGGTGGAACCGAGCGTCGCCTGATCGTCTTTGATCAGCGGGCCCAATCCCGGACCTTGGCCGCCATCAATGCGCCCGAAAGCTCGGCTGATCTTCCGGGCCGAATTCCACGGAGTCGCCTAACAATCATGCGATCCTATCGCGCCGTGCTTCCCGTCCTGGCCCTGCTGGCCGCCTGCTCGCCGCAAGGGCCCTCGAAGGCCCAGTCGATCCCGGACCTGGCCCAGCCGACCCGCCGCGCGCCCTCCGACCCGATGTCGATGAAGGCCTCGTTCGCGCCGGTGGTGAAGAAGGCCGCCCCGGCCATCGTCAACGTGGCCAGCAAGCGCGTGGTGCGTCAGCGGGTCGATCCGTTCTGGGACTTCTTCATGGGCGGCGGCGGCGGGGCCACCCGCGACCAGGTGCAAGGTTCTCTGGGGTCCGGCGCCATCGTCCGCGCCGACGGGGTGATCATCACCAATCACCACAACATCGAGAACATGAGCGACATCACCGTCCAACTGGCCGACCGCCGGGAGTTCCCGGCCACCGTGCTGCTGGACGACCCGCGCTCGGACCTGGCGGTGCTGAAGATCGACACCAAGGGCGAGCGCCTGCCGGTGATCGCCATCGACGACCAGGAGCAGCTGGAGGTCGGCGACCTGGTCCTGGCCCTGGGCAACCCGTTCGGCGTGGGCCAGACCGTGACCAACGGCATCGTCTCGGCCCTGGCCCGCACCGACGTCGGCGCCGCCGAGTTCGGCAGCTACATCCAGACCGACGCCTCGATCAATCCGGGCAATTCCGGCGGTCCGCTGGTCGACATGGACGGCGACCTGATCGGCATCAACACCTTCATCATTTCGCGCTCGGGCTCCTCGGCCGGCGTCGGCTTCGCGATCCCTGCCTCGGTGGTCCGCCAGGTGGTCAACGCGGCCCTGGGCGGCGGCCACAGCGTGGTGCGGCCCTGGCTGGGCGTGAAGGGCCAGCCGGTGACCGGCGACATCGCCCGGAGTCTGGGCCTGTCGGCTCCTCGCGGCGTGGTGATCTCGGACGTCTATCCCGGCGGCTCGGCCGAGCGGGCCGGCATCCGCGACGGCGACGTGATCCTGTCGATCGACGGCCAGGCGGTGAACGACGAGGGCGGCGGCGCCTTCGCCATCGGCACCCACAAGGTCGGCGACCGGGTCTCGGTGCTGATCAACCGCAACGGCAAGGAACAGACCCTGACCCTGCGGGCCGAGGCGGCTCCCGAGACCCCGGCCAAGGACGAGCGCGTGCTGAAGGGCCGCAACCCGTTCGACGGCGCCACGGTGGTCAACCTGTCGCCCGCCGTGGCCCAGGACCTGGGCGTCGATCCGTTCGCGGGACGCGGCGTGCTGGTCACCAAGATCGGCCAGGGCTTCGCCCTGAACGCCGGCCTGCGCCCCGGCGACTTCGTCCGCGAGGTCAACGGCAAGACGATCAACACCACCGCCGACCTGGCGGCCGTGTCCAACACCGCCGCGGCGAGCTGGACGGTGACGATCGAGCGCAACGGCCAGCGGATCACGGCGCGGCTGCGGGCCTAGGCCTTGATCCTCGAGGCGATGGACCAGGTGTGGCCGAACGGGTCGCGGAGCTGGCCGTAGCGGTCGCCCCAGAACTGGTCGGCCAGCGGGAAGACGACGGTCGCGCCGGCCTCGACGGCCCGGCTCCACCAGGCGTCGGCGTCGTCGACCTGCAGGTGCAGGGTCACGGCGGCCGGCGGCCTGTAGTCGCCGTGGGCCATTTCGCTGAAATGGTCCGACAGCATCACCCAGTCGCCGTTGATGATCATCCGGGAATGCAGCAGCCGCTCGCCGTCGTCGGCGATGTTGCGGAAGGTCTCCTCGGCGCCGAAGGCCCGCTTGTAGAAGTCCACGGCCGCCTTGCCGCCGACCACGGAAATGTAGGGGATGACGCCGGACTCCGGGGCCCGTGTGGGATCGCCTTCGTTGGTCATGGTGGTTCCCTCCGCGATTAAGTAAACCTAGCCCATGTCCGATCTTTTCCAAGCCGCCGGCCTGACGCCCCATGCGCCGTCGCCGCTGGCCGACCGCCTGCGTCCCCAGACCCTCGAGGAGGTGGTGGGCCAGGAGCATCTGCTGGGTCCCGAGGGGCCCATCGGCCGCATGGCCGCGGCCAGGCGCCTGGCCTCGATGATCCTGTGGGGCCCGCCCGGCACCGGCAAGACCACTATCGCCCGCCTGCTGGCCAAGGCCGGCGGCTACGAGTTCATGCAAATCTCGGCGGTGTTCTCGGGCGTGGCCGACCTGAAGAAGGCCTTCGAGCAGGCGCGCATGCGCCGCCAGGCCGGCCAGTCGACCCTGCTGTTCGTCGACGAGATCCACCGCTTCAACCGCGCCCAGCAGGACGGCTTCCTGCCGTTCGTGGAGGAGGGGATCGTCACCCTGGTGGGCGCCACGACCGAGAACCCGTCGTTCGAGCTGAACGGAGCCTTGCTGTCGCGCTGCCAGGTCTTCGTGCTCAAGCGGTTGGACGAGGAGGCGCTGGAGGCCCTGCTGGTCAAGGCCGAGACCGCTGAGAACCGCAAGCTGCCGCTGGACGAGGAGGCGCGTTCGACGCTGATCGCCATGGCCGACGGCGACGGCCGCTACCTGCTGACCCTGACCGAGACCCTGCTGGCCATCGGCACGGACACGCCGCTGAACCCCACCCAGCTGACCCAGTTCCTGCAGAAGCGCCGCCCGGCCTACGACAAGAACCGGGAGGAGCACTACAACCTGATCTCGGCCCTTCATAAGTCGGTGCGCGGCAGCGATCCGGACGCGGCGCTGTACTGGCTGGCGCGGATGCTGGAGGGCGGCGAGGACCCGCTGTTCATCGCCCGCCGCCTGGTGCGCATGGCCGCCGAGGACATCGGCGCGGCCGATCCCCTGAGCCTGCTGCTAACCACGGCCGCCAAGGACGCCTACGACTTCCTGGGCAGTCCCGAGGGCGAGCTGGCCCTGGCCCAGTGCGTGGTCCACATGGCCAGCGCCCCCAAGTCCAACGCGGTCTACAACGCCTACAAGGCCGCCCGGCGCCTGGCCAAGGAGACCGGCAGCCTGTCGCCGCCGGCCCACATCCTCAACGCCCCGACCAAGCTGATGAAGACCCTTGGCTATGGCGACGGCTACGCTTACGACCACGACGTCGAGGGCGGGGTCTCGGGCCAGAACTACTGGCCCGACGGCATGGAGCGGCAGGCGCTGTACGAGCCCAAGCCGATCGGCGCCGAGGCCAAGGTCAAGGAACGGCTCGACGCCTGGAACCGCCTGCGGAGAGACGGCAAGTGAAGCTCACCCCCGCGGTCCGCGTGACCGCTGTCGTCGCCCTGGTCCTGCTGCTGGCGGGGGGCGTCCTGCTGGGACTGGCGGCGGCGACGCCGTGGCATAGCGACTCCAACGCCTATTTCGCCGAGCTGCAACGCCTGCGCGCCACCCTGTATTTCGGCCAGCCCGACGCCGAGACGTTCAAGGCGGCCACCGCCCGGTTCGCCGCCCTGCAGACCCAGTACGCGACGCGTAAATGGCTGTACGCCGACATCGCCTACGCCTGTCTCAGCCTGGGCGTCTGCGCGGCGATCGTCACGGGCCTGGCCATGCGCTTCGGGGCGCGGCTGCTGCGCGCGCAGAAGAGCGCCCTGGTCGTGATCGGCGTGACCGTGCTGGCCCTGCTGGCCACCCTGGCGGGGCTGGCGGCCGATCCGCTGCACCAGTTCTATCGCGAGCAACTGCCGGAATGGTCGGACGCCCTGGAGATCCCGCTGGCCGGGGCGCTGGTGGCCATGATCCCGATCGCGACGGTGACCTTGCTGCTGGTCCTGCCGCCCCTGGTCTTTCGTCGGCGGGCCAGCGGGCCGCTGCTGGTCTTCACGCGTCCGCCGCACTGGCCCGCGATCCTGGCCAACACCTTCTACGCCCTGCCGCTGGCCTTCGCGGTGTTCCTGATCACCAGCTTCGCCTCGCGCGGAGGCTGGGCCCTGGCCCCGGCCGGGCTGCTGCTGCTGTGGCTGTTCCTGAACGGCCGGGCCCTTTGGATCGCGCCGAAGGGGGAGGGCGTCGCATGAGCAAGCCGCCCAACAGGGCTCCCAGGCGTCCGCCCGGCGTCGCCAAGCCCAAGGCGTCCGACACGCCGATCGCCCTGACGCCGGAGGAGATCGCCTTCACCCGGTCGCTGGTGATCCACGAGGACGACAGCGTGTTCGTGCTCAACAAGCCGGCCGGCCTGTCCAGCCAGGGCGGGCGCATCCAGGCCCATACGCTGGACGACCTGCTGTGGGCCCTGGCGCGGCGGGACCGGCCCCGGCCGCGCCTGATCCATCGGCTGGACCGCGACACCTCGGGCGTGATCCTGACCGCCCGCACCAAGCCGGCGGCGACCTTCCTGGGCAAGGCCCTGATGGGCAAGCGGTTCCGCAAGACCTACCTGGCCATCGTCACGCCGGGCGCGCCCGAGCCGCGCGGCGGCCAGATCGACAGCCCGCTGCGCCGGGAGTCGATCGGGCGTGAGGCCTATATGCGGGTCTGCGCGGCCGCCCATCCCGACGCCGAGACGGCCCGCAGCCGCTATCGCACCCTGGCGGCGGTGGACGGCGCGGCCCTGGTCGAGCTGAGCCCCGACACGGGCCGCATGCACCAGCTGCGGGTCCACATGGCCTCGATCGGCCGCCCGATCGCCGGCGACAGCCGCTATGGCGGGGCGCTGATGCTGGGCGGGACGCCCGTGCCGCGGCTGATGCTGCACGCCGCCAGCCTGGTCTTCCCCCATCCCGAGGGCGGCGAGCGCCGGATCAGCGCGCCGATTCCGGACGACATGCGCGCGGTTCTGGGTAAGCTTGGCCTCGAAGTCCCCAAGGGGGCTGTCCCGGAACAGGGACGCCCGGAGACTCGTTAAGCCTGGCAGGAGATTCCGCCATGAAACGTCTGCTCGCCCTCGCTTTTTCAGCCGCCCTGCTGACCGCCTGCACCACGACGCCGACGGTGTATGCGCCGCAGACCGCCGCGCACGGCGCCGGCTATTCGGAATATCGCCTCGAGAACGGCCGCTACCGGGTCACCTTCCAGGGCAATCCCGGGGCCTCGGTCAACCAGGTCTCGGACTACGTGCTGCTGCGCTCGGCCGAACTGGCCCTGCGCGACGGCTATGACTGGTTCCGGGTGGCCGACCGCATGACCCAGCAGAACGGGTCGAACAGCGGCTCCACCCTGTCGGTCGGCGGCGGCACCAGCAGCTACGACTACGGCCGTCACGGCGGCGGCAGCTCGGTGGGCCTGGGCGTCGGGACGACCTTCAACCTCGGCCCCAAGCCGTCGATCACGAGTTCGATGGAGGTGGTGTTCGGTCGAGGGCAACCGCCCCGCGACGCCGACGTCTATGACGCCCGCGCCATTGTCCGGACGGTCGGGGAAGGCCGCGCGGCGGTCTAGCCGGGTGGCTTAACCGGCCGCCTTCTTGGTCGCCGTGGCGATGGGGTTCGACGCGCGCAGGGCCGCGTGGGTCAGGCCCGCGGTCTCGGCGGCGGCGAAATAGCCCTCGGCCGGAAGGCCTTGCAGGGTCACCATGGGAGCCAGGCCCCGGGCGTCGCGGCCGAAGGCCATGATGTCGGCGGCGATCTTCTCGGCCGGACCGGCCAGGTCGCTGGCGTCCAGGGTCAGGCCGGCCAGGCGGGCGTCGCGCAGCACGCGCAGCGCTTCCTTTTCGGGCGGCACGCGGGCGATCACGCCGCGCGTCAGGGCCTTGAGCAGGCCCACCACTTCCAGCAGGCGACCGGCGGGCGTGCCGCGGGTGACGTCGACCAGCTCCATCATGATCCCGCCGCGCAGCAGCGCCAGCGACAGGCCCGAGGTGCCGGTCAGCATGTCGCGGCCGCGCTGGGTGCCCAGGGTGCGGAACGAGGCCGGCACGATCAGGTCCGGGCGGTCGTGGCCCTGCGAGGCGCGGGCGAAGACGGCGGCGTACTTGAGGGCCGCCTCGTCGATGAAGGCGGCGTCGCGGTCGGGCAGGCGCGAGACCGCGCGGGCGCTGATCTGCTTGCCCGAGCCCAGGTGGGTGACGACCGGCTCGATGCGCACCGCCGTGGCGACGTTGCGCTTGAGGTTGATCACGTGCTCCAGCGTGAAGTCGACGCGCAGGGCCGCGCCGCCGGCGGTGGTGAAGGCCACGGGCGTGCGCCGGGTCTCTTCCAGCGGATCGATCTCGAAGCGGATGGGCGAGCGGGTCGAGTCGCGGCGGGCGCGGGCGGCCAGGATCACCGAGGCGTCGACGGGGCGGCAGACGACGCCGCCGGCCTCGACGCCGATCACCGACCGCACGCCCAAGTCGCTCGGCTCGGCCGCGCCGAGCAGGTGGGTCAGCACGTCTTCCAGGATGCGCACGCTGGTCGCCTGGGCCGCCAGGCCCTGGTCGTTGTTCATGGCGATCAGGAAGTCTTCCTCGCCGATCCGGGCGCGCAGGTCGCTGCGGTCCAGGTGTTCGGCCAGCTTGCGCTCGACATAGGTCCAGACGTCGACGCGCTTCTTGTCCCACCAGTCGCCGGCCCAGCGGCGGATCGCCTTGACGCTGATGATGTTGACCGAGCCGCGCGCGATCAGCTCCGACCCCGCCAGCCTTTGGAGCACGGGTCCGCTGAGAGCCAGATGCTCGTTCCGGTCGTCGCTATGGCTCGAATCGAAGGGCATGTTGGCCTTGACGCGGGAGGAGACCATAGGATGCCTTTACAGCCTTAACGGTCGGTGCAGGAACACGGTTTTCAAACGAGGTTACCGTAAGGGGCTTAAACGTTAAATTGCACGTTCCACGGGCTTTCTATCGTTATTCGAGCGTCGTTTCGAGTTGCCAGCCGCGAAAGGGCTTGCGTCCTATCGACGCGACGATTGCGCCGCCGACCGGGCGTGTCGGCGGGACATCGCAGGGTTAAGACGATCGTGCGACGGGGCATGGGTCGTCTCCCTAATGATGAATGATACTACCCTGAGCTGCATATCGTGGCAATCACGGCCGCCGTCCGGGCGCGCGATCGGCGGCCCGGCTTGGCGTTCGCGGTCGCCCGGCGCATAAGGGCGCGATGACCAAGCTCCTCCTCGTCGCCGTCGGGGGCGCCTTCGGCTCCGCGGCCCGCTACCTGGTGGGCGTGCAGGCCTTGCGCCTGTTCGGATCGAACTGGCCCTACGGCACCTTCATCGTCAATCTGACGGGCGGGCTGCTGATGGGGCTCCTGGCCGCCTGGCTGGCCCTCAAGGGCGGCGAGCAACAGGAACACTGGCGCGTCCTGATCGGCGTCGGCGTCATGGGCGGCTTCACCACCTTCTCGGCCTTTTCGCTGGAGACCGCGCTGATGATCGAGAAGCGCGCCTACGGCCAGGCCTTCACCTACACGACCGCCAGCGTGATCCTGTCCGTGGCGGCCCTTTTCGCGGGCCTCTTGATCGCCCGCAGGATCTTTTCCGCATGAAAGAAGTTCGCACGCTCTATGTGGACGCCGGCGAAGACGGCGTCCGCTTGGACCGCTGGTTCAAGCGCCGCTGGCCGCACCTGAACCATATCCAGCTCAACAAGCTGTTCCGCTCCGGCCAGGTGCGGGTCGACGGCTCGCGCGCCAAGGCCGAAACCAAGCTGGCGGCCGGCAGCCAGATCCGCGTGCCGCCGCTGCCCGACGCCCCCGATCCGTCCGAGAAGGGCAAGCTGTCGCCGCGCGACATCGCCTTCGCCCGCTCGCTGGTGCTGTACGAGGACGAAGAGGTCCTGGCCCTGAACAAGCCGGCCGGACTGGCCGTGCAGGGCGGCACCAAGACCACCCACCACATCGACAAGCTGCTCAGCGCCTGGGGCGAGGGCGTCGACCGGCCCAAGCTGGTCCACCGCCTGGACCGCGACACCTCGGGCGTCCTGCTGCTGGGCAAGACCCCGGCGGCGGCCGCGCGTCTGTCGGGAGCGTTCGCCAAGCGCAAGGCGCAGAAGACCTACTGGGCCATCGTCGCGGGCAACCCGCACCCCACCGAGGGCGTGATCGAGCTGCATCTCGCCAAGCGCGGCGTGGGCGATCGCGAACTGGTGGTGCCGGCCGAGCCCAAAGATCCGGACGCCCAGCCGGCCGAGACGGAATTCGTCTCGATCAGCCGCGCCGGTCCGCGCGTCACCTGGATGGCCCTGCGCCCGCACACCGGCCGCACCCACCAACTGCGCGCCCACATGAAGGCCATCGGCCACCCGATCCTGGGCGACCCCAAGTACAGCGACGACAAATCCGCGCCGCTGTCGGAGGGGCTGAAGCTGCAGCTGCACGCCCGCTCGATCGTGCTGCCGCACCCGACCGTCGGGACCCTGGCCATCGAGGCCCCGCTCAGCCCCGAGATGAAGGCCGGCTTCGCCAAGTTCGGCTTCTCGGAGGACGAGGCCGAGTACGATCCGTTCGCCCGGCGGCAGACAAAGCGCCGCTAGAGCGCTTTCGAGCGAAGTGGACACCGGTTCGCGTGAAGAAAGCGCGTCAAGCCAAGCCGCCTAGAGCGTGCTCTAGGCGGCTTGAGTGCGGCTCTGGGCTGTGGAAAGCTGGTCTCTCAACCTTGAGGGATCGACTTTCATGGCCTTCGTCAGCTTCACCCGCCCGGACGACACGCCGGTTTCGATCAATACGGGCGAGGTGCTGAGCTTCGCGCCCGTGCCCGCCGACGGCCCGCTGGCGGGCCCGCTGAAGGTCGGCACGCGCATCGCGTTCAAGAACGGCAAGCACCAGGACGTCAAGGAACTGGTCGAGGCGGTCGAGAAGAAGCTGAACGCGGCGGGGTAGGGGCGTTTCGCTTAGATCGCGGCTTCCGCGCCCGCGCCCTTGGGCCAGCCCCGCGCCAGGCCGTAGAGCGCGACGCCATGGGTGATCATCAGCAGGGGCACGTAGAGGATCGGGATCGCATAGGCGGCGCCGAGGGCGCCCGCGTGCTCGGGAAGGCCGCCCTGGATGGCGTGCGCGTAGTCGGCGATGAAGTCGGCGGCGCCCACCAGGTTGAAGCCGACCACGAACGTCCAGAAGAGCGGCCGGATCCTGACCGTCAGCAGGGCCAGGATGGCCAGCAGGCCCGCGGCGAAGTCGCCACAGGCGGCGGCCGTGGCGAAGCCGGCGGGCAGGTCGGGGCCGACCACCCCGGGAAGGATGAAGACCAGTCCGAAGAAGCGGAAGCTGTGCAGGGCCGCGACGGCGCGGTGGGCCTGCACGCGGTCCATCGCCCTCAGCCTGGGCAGGCCATGGGCCGCGAAGCAAAGGCCCCAGGCGACGTAACCGAGGACGAGCTGGGTCAGGAAGATCAGGTTTGTCGGCATGACAGCCTCCCACAAGGGTGAGGCGACGTGTCTAGGTCCGGGGCTGTCATCGGACTATTCGATATAATACGAATGGTCCATGAAGCAGAACTACACAGTCCGACAAGGGGCGCTGGAAGGGGTCGAAACCTTCCTCGCGGTCGCCAGGAGCCTCAGCTTCCGGCGGGCCGCCGCGGAGCTGGGCGTGACGCCGTCCGCCGTCAGCCAGGCGGTGCGCGGCCTGGAAGCGCGACTGGGCGCGGCGCTCTTCACGCGCACCACCCGCAGCGTGGGCCTGACCGAGGCCGGCCAGAGGTTCCTCGACCGCGCCGGACCCGCCTTCGCGGAACTGGTCGCGGCCGGCGAGGTCGTGCGCGACCTGGGGCGGCGTCCGACGGGGCTGCTGCGCCTTTCGGTGCCCCGGGGCGTCGTGCCGCTGCTCCTCGAGCCGGTGATCGCCTCGTTCGCCAGGGCCTATCCGGAGGTCGAGCTGGAGATCGTCGCCAGCGAGGAGATGGTCGACCTGGCGGCCGGCGGGTTCGACGCCGGGATGCGTTTCGGCCAGTTCATCGCACCCGACATGGTGGCGGTGCGGCTGACGCCGCCGCTGCCGTTCCTGGTCGTCGCCAGCCCCGACTATCTGGCCCGGCATGGGCGGCCGCGGGGTGTGGACGACCTTCGGGGCCATGCCTGCCTGCGCTTGCGCCGCTCGAACGGCGCGATCGCCCACTGGACGTTCGTCGACGGCGGCGAGACGGTCGAGGCGGCCGTTTCGGGGCCGCTGATCGCGCACGACTATCCCACGCTGATCGGCGCGGCGATCCAGGGCGCGGGCCTGGCTCAGGTCCCCGGCCCCCTGGCGCGCAAGGCGATCACGGAAGGAAGGCTGGAGTCCGTGCTCGACGACCTCGCCGTCACGACGCCGGGCGTGTTCCTGTACCATCCGGGCAAGCGGCAGATGCTGCCCAAGCTCCGGGCCTTCATCGACCATATCAAGTCGGCGCCCTGAGGCGGGCCGATGGCGGTCGTCTAGACCAGCCCCGTCACCGCCTTGGCGTCCGCGCTGTCGGGGAAGACCTTGCTTTCCAACGCCGCGCGGTCGACGCCCATGTGCTCGGCCAGCACGCCCTTGAACAGGCCGCGCATGTCGAGGGTGGGGCGCACGTCGCGGTTCTCGAACAGGGCCTCCTGTTTCAGGGTCGGCCAGTCGCCGATGATGCCGCCCGTCTTGAGGCCGCCGCCCAGCACCAGGGCGGTCGAGCCCGTGCCGTGGTCGGTGCCGCCGGTGCCGTTGACCCGCGCCGTGCGGCCGAACTCGGTGGCGGCCACCACGACGGTGTTGCTCCATTCCGCGCCCAGGCCGGTGTTCAGCCCGTCGAGCACGGCGTCCAGATAGGACAGCCGGGTGTTCAACTGGCCGACCTGGCCGGCGTGGGTGTCCCAGCCGTCCAGCGAGATGGCGGCGATGCGCGGGCCGCCGGGCTGGGTCATGAAGCCGGCCAGGGTCGAGCCCAGCTGACGGGCGGCCTCGCGGCCCTGGCGCTGGGCGGCGATGGCCTGGGGGCCGGAAGCCATGGCCGGCGGGGCCATCCCCTGCGGCGTCGCCGTCGAGGTGTTCACCGCGTTCTGCCACATGGCTTTGGGCGCCATCGAGGCCGCGTCGGCCGAGACCGGCGTCGGCGCGGGGTTGAGCGCGGTCATCGCCTGCTGGGCCATGGCCTCGGTCTCCAGGCCGCGCGCGAAGGCCCGGCCCATCATCGGATCGGCCTTGTAGAGGTCCTGCAGCAGGGTGGGCAGGCGGGCGGTCTCGTCCACGCCCTTGCCCGGCGACCAGCTGGCGGCCTGGACCTTGCCGCGCAGGATCAGCGGCGCGGTGGCGCCGACCGACAGGGCCTCGACCCTGGACGGGCCCATGACCTCCAGGGTGCGGTTCAGCCAGCCGGTGTTGACGCCGTAGACCTGGGCCGCGCCGGTCTCCAGCACGTCCTGGGCCTCGAAGTGCGAGCGGGCGCGGTCCGGGCTGGCGATGGCCGGGGCGATGCGGGCCTGGCCCTTCAGCGCCAGGGCGTGCACCGATTCCAGGGCCGGATGCAGGCCGAACGTCCCGTCCAGCTTCAGCGCCTTGTCCGGCGCCACGGCCACCTCGCCGCGCAGGGCCGCGTAGTCGGGATCGCCGACCGGCGGGCTGACGGTCAGGCCGTCCATGCCGCCCCGGCAGATGACCACCACCATCTTGCGCTTGGCCATCGCCCCGTCGGCGGCGGCGAAGGCCGAGCCGCCCAGGAAGCTGACCGTGACGCCCAGGCCGGCGGCCCGCTGGAGCAGGGAACGCCTGGAGACCTGGGGAGAAAAGGGCGCGTTCATCGGCGTTGGAACTCCGGACTCATCAAGAGCAGGGCCACGGCCTCGCGGCGGGTCTCGGCCCGGGCCACGGCCTTGGCGACCGGCGGGGTCAGGCGCGCCCCGAGGGCGGACTGGGCGAAGGCGTTCGGGTCGAGACGGTCGGCGACGACGGCCGCGAAGCCCTCGCTGAAGCGCAGGCGCTTGATCAGGGCGTCCGGCGCGCACCAGGTCTGGGCCTGGTCGTCCCAGCCCTTGGGGGAGGGCGGCGAGAACGGCTTCTGGCCCAGGCCCGTCAGCACCGGCGCCAGCTTGCCGATCGCCGACGGCTCGGCGCCCACGGCCCGCCAGGTCGAGATCGCGAACTCGTAGGGCGTCTTGAACTTGGCGGGGGCGGGGTCCCAGGCCTCGGGCGCGGCCACCAGGGCGCGGGCCATCTCGTCCAGGCGGCCGCCGGTGTCCAGGTAGGTCTTCTCCAGCCGGGCCACCAGCGCGGGCGGGGGCGTGTCGCTGACGAAGTGGGTCGCCAGCTTGGTCGAGACGTGACGGGCGGTGTGGGGACTGGCCGCCAGGTCGCGCATCACCGCCAGGGCCTGGGCCTGGCCCTCCTGCGGATAGCGCTTGCCCATCACCGTGCGCGCGCCCGGCTCGTGGGCGTTGGCGCGGAACAGGAACTGGTGCGGGCTGGGATCCTGGGCGCGGCCGACGCTGAAGCCGGTCATGGCCCGGGCGAACTCGGTGACGTCGGCCTGGCTGTAGCCCGCTCCGACGCCGACCGTGTGCAGCTCCATGATCTCGCGGGCCAGGTTCTCGTTCAGTCCGCCGGCCTTGTTGGCGGTCTTGCGCCGGTACTGCGCCGTCTTGCTGTCGGGACCGACCGACTGGGCCTGGTCCAGGTACATCAGCATGGCCGGATGGGTGGACGAGGCCACCAGCAGGTCCTCGAACCGGCCGAACACGTGCGGGCGGATCGCCTCCCGCTCGAACGGGTCCGCGACCGAGGCGACGCCCAGGCTGGTGGACGAGACGGTGAAGTGGTTGGCCCAGAACAGCGCCCAGCGCTCGCGGAAGCCGGCGTCGGTGTTGGCGCCCAGTCGCGCCCGGGCCAGGAAGTCGTCGCCGACCTGGTCGCGCAGGGCCTTGTCGGCGTCCTTGACCGCGGGGGTCTTGGGATCGCCCGCCGTCTTGGCGTCGCGCTTCTGCATCTGGTAGTCGCTGACCTCGGCCAGCCGCTGGGCCGAGCCTTCGCCGCCCAGCGGCTGGTCGGCGCCCTCGGGGCGGATCTGGGCGGTCAGGAAGCCGCGCGGGTCGCTCTTGGCCGCGTCGATCTCGCCGGGGCGGGCGCCCAGGCCGAAACGGGTCGCGGCCAGCGCCGCCATCACGTCGTTGGAAGGCAGGCTCACGCCGTTTTCTCTCCCTCGTCTCCGCCCGGTCCCGTCTGCTCGGCCTTGCCACGGGCGTGTTGTTTGATCATTCAACAGGCCGAAACCGATGTTTTGATGTCCGGATTGAAAAGAAGTTCCGCCTTGGCCGACAAGCCCGACCTGCAGCAACGTCCCCGCCGCTTCTACAAGGCCGCCGAGGCTGGACCCGCCAAGGACGGCGAGGGCGGCTTCGCCGTGCTGCTGGACGGCCGCACGCCCAAGTCGCCGGCCAAGTCGCCGCTGGTCCTGCCGACCCTGGCCCTGGCCCAGCTGGTCGCCGCCGAGTGGGACGCCCAGGTCGAGGTTATCGACAGCACGGTCATGCCCGCCACGCGCCTCGCCTTCACCGCCATCGACCGCATCCGCGAGACCCGGGCCGAGGTGGCGCGGGAGGTCGCGGCCTACGCCGGCTCGGACCTGCTCTGCTACTGGGCCGAGCATCCCACGCCGCTGGTCGAGCGCCAGAAGCGCGACTGGGGCGCCATGCTGGACTGGGCCAAGGCCGAGTTGGACCTGCACCTGAAGCCCGCCGCCGGCGTGATCCACGCGCCGCAGTCGCCGGCCGCCCTGGCCAGCGTCGAGGCCCTGGCCCTGACCATGGACGACTACACCCTGGCGGGCGTGGCCTACGCCGCGGGCCTGTTCGGCTCGACCGTCCTGGCCCTGGCGCTGCGGGCCGGCAAGGTCACCGGCCGCAAGGCCCTGGACCTGTCGCGCCTGGAGGAGATCTTCCAGGCCGAGACCTGGGGGCAGGACGCCGAGGCGGTCGCCCGCGCCGAGGCCCTGGCGGTCGAGGCCCAGGTGCTGGAGCGCTGGTTCGCGGCCCTGCGCCGCTAGGCCCGTCCAAGGCGTTCAAGCACTTAGCCGCTCCACAAGCGTTGCTGCGGCGCCGTAACGGACGGCTTGCCATGGAGGGCTCGCGCCATTACGGCTCGGCCCATAAGGTGGCCGTGAAGGTCCAGTGAGAGAGCAGGGGAGCGTCCGCGTGCAGCACATTCTCGAGGAACTCGATCGTCGTCGCGACCAGGCCCGGGCTGGCGGCGGCGAGAAGCGCGTGGCCGCCCAGCACGCCAAGGGCAAGCTGACCGCGCGCGAGCGGATCGACCTGCTGCTGGACGAAGGCTCGTTCGAGGAGTTCGACATGTTCGTCGAGCACCGCGCCACCGAGTTCGGCATGGCCGATCAGAAGGTGCCCGGCGATGGCGTCGTCACCGGCTGGGGTACGATCAACGGTAAGGTCGTCTACCTTTTCTCCAAGGATTTCACGGTGTTCGGCGGTTCGCTTTCGAACACCCACGCCCAGAAGATCGTCAAGGTCCAGCGCCAGGCCATGAAGGTGGGCGCGCCGATCATCGGCCTGTTCGACGCGGGCGGCGCGCGCATCCAGGAGGGCGTCGACAGCCTGGCCGGCTATGCCGACATCTTCCTCGAGAACGTGATGGCGTCGGGTGTCGTGCCGCAGATCAGCGTGATCATGGGCCCCTGCGCCGGCGGCGACGTCTACAGCCCCGCCATGACCGACTTCATCTTCATGGTGAAGGACACGAGCTACATGTTCGTCACCGGTCCGGACGTGGTGAAGACCGTCACCAACGAGGTGGTCACCGCCGAGGAGCTGGGCGGGGCGCGGGTGCACGCGTCCAAGTCGGGCGTGGCCGAGGGCGCGTTCGAGAACGACCTGGAGGCCCTGACCCAGGTGCGCCGCCTGATCGACTTCCTGCCCTCGTCGAACCGCGAACCGGCCCCCGAGCGCGAGAGCTTCGACGAGGCCTATCGCGCCGAGCCCAGCCTGGACACCTTGATCCCCAGCGATCCGGGCAAACCCTACGACATGAAGGAACTGATCCTGAAGATCGTCGACGAGGCCGACTTCTTCGAGATCAGCAGCGAGTGGGCCAAGAACATCGTCTGCGGCTTCGCCCGCATGGACGGCGAGAGCGTCGGCATCGTCGCCAACCAGCCCCAGGTGCTGGCGGGCGTGCTGGACATCGATTCCAGCCGCAAGGCGGCCCGCTTCGTGCGGTTCTGTGACGCCTTCAACATCCCGATCATCACCCTGGTCGACGTGCCGGGCTTCATGCCGGGCACCAAGCAGGAGTACGGCGGCCTGATCAAGCACGGCGCCAAGCTGCTGTTCGCCTACGCCGAGGCCACCGTGCCGAAGATCACCCTGATCACCCGCAAGGCCTATGGCGGGGCCTATGACGTGATGAGCTCCAAGCACCTGCGCGGCGACTTCAACTACGCCTGGCCCACCGCCGAGATCGCGGTCATGGGCGCCAAGGGCGCGGTCGAGATCATCTTCCGCCAGGAGGCCAAGGACCCCGAGGCCCTGGCCGCCCGCGAGGCCGAGTACAAGGACCGCTTCGCCAACCCGTTCGTCGCCGCCAGCCGCGGCTATATCGACGACGTGATCATGCCCCACGGCACCCGCAAGCGGATCGTCCGGGCGCTGAAGAGCCTGAAGGGGAAGGAACTGTCCAACCCCTGGAAGAAGCACGACAACATCCCGCTGTAGGGCGCTCCTCGCCCTACTTCACCACGTCCATCGTCACGCTGAGCGTCCCGTCCGGGTTGCCCGGCGACTTCGGCGCGCCGCCGAACGCGCCGGCGTAGGCGGGCGCCAGCAGGGCCTGGAAGGCCGAGACCGGCACGGTGACCTCGTAGTCGCCCTCGGAATAGGGGCCGACCACGTAGGGATCGATCAGGGCGATCAGCCCGCCCACCTTGCCGGGCTCGGTCGAGGGGGCGAGGACCAGGACGGTCTGGCTCCACTTGGGGCAGCTGAACATGTCGTTCAGCGGCACGGCGCCCTCGCGATGGGTCTTGGCCGTGGCCACGGCGTCGCAGATGGCCCGGTCGAGCACGCCCATGTCGGCGCCGGGGCGAAACAGGGCCTTGGCCTGGATCTCCCGGTTCGCCGTCGTGTCCCAGATCAGGGTCGAGGCGCCGTGGTTGGGATGGGCCCCGCCGGTGTCCTCGAACCACAGGGCGCGCAGGCCCACCAGGGGCGCGGCGTCGGCGGCCAGGAACCACTGGGCCTGGCGGTTGTAGGGCCGCCACGGAAACTTGCCGTCCGAGGCCTTCTGGTCGGTCTGGGCCTTGGCGGCGAAGGTCCGCAGCCCAGCCACCTCGCGGTCGTAGAGCAGGGCGTGCAGGGCGGGATAGTTGGCGATCTCGGCGGGCAGGCGCAGGACGACCTTGGCCGCCGGGTCCGTCTGGTCGAAGGCCAGGGGCCGCGCCGTCGGGGCCGGTGCGGCGGCGACGGGGGCGGACGATCCGGCCGGGGCCTCGGCGGGCGGCGGCGCGGGCTTGCGATCGCAGGCGACCAGGGCGGTGGTCAGGGCGGCGACGAGGGCGAGGCCGGCGGGAAGGGCTTTGAAGGACATCGCGAACATCACTCCTGAACGCCGCGGCTCGCCGGCTGGCTCCACCCTGCCTTGCAGGGCCGGACCCGTCCATGGGGCGGTTCCCGGGGCGGCGCGGATCGCCATCCGGCGCGAAACAGGCTAGATCGGCGACGGGCCGATACGGGGACAGGGCATGAAACGTAAGGGGTTGTGGCTGTTGCTGGTCGCCAGCGCGGCGGTGCTGGGCGCGTGCTCGACGACCGCGCCGCCCTTGGCGATGAAGCCCGCCGCCGCCCCCGACGGGATGAAGTGGAACGCCTTCACCACGCCCTACAACGAGAAGCGCCTGGCCTACGGCCTGCCCGACAGCGACGTGGTCGGGGTGATCTTCTCGTGCCGCAGGAAGACCTCGGCAGTCGGCTTCCACACCACCCTGAGCAGCGGCAAGGCCGGCCCTGGGACGGTGCGGTTCCGGTCCGGCAAGGCGCAGGGCCGCTTCGCCGCCCAGCTGACCCCGTCCGAGATCGCGGGCGGCCTGGACGCGGTGGGGCAGATCCCGCTGGCCGATGCGGTGCTGGCGGCTTTCGAGAAGACCGGCCTGATCAGCCAGGTCGAGGACAAGGCCTATCCGCAGGACGCGCGCACGGCGGCCGAGCGAGCCGACATCAAGCGCTTCTTCGGCTTCTGCCGGGGCTGACCGTCGCCTCGCCCCGCCCCTCGTTTTTGGGGCGGAGACCTTTAGGTTGACGGCCCTCGCGGGCGCCCCTCAAATGCCCTCCGCCCGCGTCGGGGTGGACAAACGGTCGCGACCCGCGAGATGGACGACCACGCCGCCTTTCTCCAGAGAGTCGAGGCCCTGCGCGCCGGGGTCGACCGGCGGCTGGCCGAACTGGCGCCGCCCCTGGGCTCCGCGCCCGACCGGCTGGTCGAGGCGGTGCGCTACAGCCTCCTGGCTCCCGGCAAACGCTTCCGCCCGATCGTGACCCTGCTGGCCGCCGCCGAGTTCGGCGCACCGGAGGGCGCGGCGCTGGACCTGGGCTGCGCGCTGGAGATGATCCACGCCGCCTCGCTGATCCTGGACGACCTGCCGTCGATGGACGACGCGGGGCTGCGGCGCGGCCTGCCGACCATCCACCGGGCCTTCGACGAGGCCACCGCGATCCTGGCCGGCGTGGGCCTGCTGAACCACGCCTATGCGGTGATCGCCGCCGACCAGGGCCTGCCGGCTCCGCTGCGCGCCGAACTGGCCGGCCGCGCGGCCCAGGCGGTGGGCTTTTCGGGCCTGATCGCCGGCCAGGCGCGCGATCTGTTCGACCGCGACCAGCTGCGCGACCCGTCCGTCCTGGAGCGCCTCAATCACGAGAAGACCGGCGTGCTGATCGTCGCCGCGGCCCAGGGCGGGGGGATCGTCGCCGGCGCGCCGGACGAGGCGATCGAGGCGCTGGGCGCCTTCGCCCGCCACATCGGCCTGGCCTTCCAGATCCGCGACGACCTGATCGACGCCCAGGCCTCGCCCGAGGCGGCCGGCAAGGACGTCGGCAAGGACGCGGGCATGGCCACGGTGGTCTCCACCCTGGGTCCGATCGGGGCCCGCGAGGTCATGGAGGACCATCTGGCCAAGGCCTCCGGCGCCCTGGCCCGGGTCGGCTGCGGCGACCTGTTGGGCCGCTACGTCGGCGACCTCTTCGCCCGGCGCAAGGCGGCGGCGTGACCCCCCAATCCGTTTCGTCGGACTCGCCCGTCGCCGCGCCGGTCCTGACGGTCAGCGGCGCGGTCCACGCCTATGGCGGCAAGCCCGTCCTGCGCGGCGTCGACCTGGTGCTGCGTCCCGGTGAAATCTACGCGCTGCTGGGCCCCAACGGCGCGGGCAAGACCACCCTGATCCGCGCCATCTGCGGGCGCATCCGGCCGGACGAAGGCGTGGTCCTGCTCAAGGGGCTCGATCCTACCCGCGTGGCGGGCGCCCGGTCCGGCCTGGGGCTGGTTCCCCAGGAGATCGCCCTCTATCCGAACCTGACGGTGGTGGAGAACATCCAGACCTTCGCCGCCCTGGCCGACGTGCCGCGCGCCGGTCTGCCGGCCGCCGTGCGCCGCGCCCTGGAGCTGACCCGCACGGCCGACCGCGCCCACGTGCCGATCAAGCACCTGTCGGGCGGCTACAAGCGCCGGGCCAACATCGCCGCCGCCATCGTCCATGAGCCCGGTCTGCTGATCCTGGACGAACCGACCGTCGGCGTGGACCTGGACGCCCGCGAGGCCGTGGACGCGGTGATCCGGGGTTTGCGCGACCTGGGCGTGGCGGTGCTGATGACCACCCACGACCTGGACCAGGCCGGCGCCCTGGCCGATCGCGTCGGCTTCCTGCGCGAGGGGCGACTGGTGCTTGAAGGCGAACCCCATGCCCTGATCGCCGAGGCGTTCGGCGAGCGGATGGAGGTCCAGGTCCATCTGGCCCACGAGGTCGACGCCGCCGGCGAGGGCCGCCTGGCCGCCGAGGGGCTGGAACGCACCAGCCGGTCGACGGTCTGGACGCGGCTGGACGCCGACGGCTATGCAGCGGCGGCGAAGCTGGACAAGGGGCTGCGCGAGGCGGGTCTGACGCCGCACGAGATCCGGGTGCGCGAACCGTCCCTGGCCAATCTGTTCTCACTGGTGGCCGACCGGAAGCTGGCCGCGTGATGCAGCCGCTGTGGAAGATCGCCGCCATGGTGCGGGTGATGGCGCTGGACCTCTGGCGCGACCGCGGCGCCCTGCTGATGACCTTCCTGCTGCCGCCCCTGGTGTTCCTGATCTTCTCGTCGGTGTTCGCAGGGACGACGGGCGACGACATCCAGTTGAAGCTGGCGGTGGCCGACACGGCCCACACGCCGGACTCGGGGCGGCTGGCGGCGGCGCTGGCGGCCTCGCCCGAGGTCCGCGCCGAGCGGGCGCCGACGGCCGGCGAGGTGCGGCGGCGCGTGAAGGCCGGCCTGGCCGACGCCGGCCTGGTGATCCGGGCCGACCCGGCCTCGGCCGAGAAACCGTTCCTGATCGTCGCCGATCCCGCCCGCGCCGTCGCCGCCCCCTTGGCCCAGGCTCGCGTGCAGCAGGTGCTGGCCAACGCCCTTCCGGACGTCACCCTGCGCCGCACGATCACCCAGCTGGAGCCCGCCCTGGGCGGCTTCACCGACGAGCAGATCGAAAACGCCGACAGCGCCGCCGCCCTGATGCGCCAGACGCCCACCCACGACGACGGCGGCTTCTTCGAGCGCGAGGCGATCAAGGACGCCAGGACCGGCGGCGGGGTGATCGCCTACTACGCCGGGGCGGTGATGATGCTGTTCGCCCTGTTCTCGGCCATGCAGGGGGCGCTGGGCCTGATGGACGAGCAGAGTACGGGCGTGGCCGACCGGCTGCTGGCCGGCACGGCGGGCATGGGGCCGGTGGTCAGCGGCAAGTTCCTGTTCCTGGTCGGCCAGGGGCTGGTCCAGGCCCTGCTGATCTTCGCCACCGCCCAGGTCGTCTACGGCGTGGCGGTGGTCCAGCACCTGGCGCTGTGGTTGCCCACCACCCTGGCGGCCAGCGCCTGCGCCGCGGGGGTGGCCCTGGGGCTGGTCTCGCTGTGCCGCACGCGTGAACAGGCCCAGATGCTGTCGACCTTCGTGATCCTGGTCCTGGCGGCCATCGGGGGCAGCATGGTGCCGCGCTTCCTGATGCCGCCCTGGCTTCAGGCGGCGGGCTGGCTCACGCCGCACGCCTGGACCATCGAGGCCTATCAGGCGATCCTCTGGCGCGACGCCGGGATCGGCGGGGTGTATAAGGCCTGGTGCGTGCTGACCGTCGTCGGGCTGTTCGGCCTGGTGGTCGCGCACACCTTGGCGCGCCGGCTTCGGCGGTAGACGGGACGACGATGGCGACCCTCGGTCTGGACCTGGCCCTGTTCCTGGCGGCCCTGGCCTTCATGGAAGGCTTCGCCTGGGTCACGCACCGCTATGTGATGCACGGCTGGGGATGGGCCTGGCACCGCTCGCACCACGAGCCGCGCACGGGCCGGTTCGAGCTGAACGACCTATTCGCGGTGGTGTTCGCCGCGCCGGCCATCGTGGCCATCTATTTCGGCGTGCACGGCGCGCCCTGGCTGCTGCCGATCGGCCTGGGGATCACGGCCTACGGCGCGATCTATTTCGTGTTCCACGACGGCATGGTGCATCAGCGCTTCAAGGTCCCGCTGGGCCGCTCGCGCTACTGGAAGCAGCTGATCCAGGCCCATCGCATCCACCACGCGGTGCACACCAAGGACGGGGCGGTGTCGTTCGGCTTCCTGCTGGCTCGGCCGGTACGGGAGCTGAAGGCCAAGCTGCGCGAGAGAGGTGTCGACGCCTAGAACGACAACCGGGGAGGGGACGATGACGGAAACAACGACGACCGGGACAACGGTCGGGACGCCTTGGCACCTGTGGCTGGTGGGCGTCGTGGCGGTGCTGTTCAACAGCATCGGCGTCTATGACTTCGTGATGAGCCTGGCGCAGGGGCCCAGCTACCTGGCCAACGCGGGCATGACGCCGGCCCAGATCGAGCACTTTCAGCAGATGCCGGCCTGGATGACCCTGGACTGGGCGGTCGGGGTGTTCGGCGCCCTCGCGGGCTCGGTGCTGATCCTGCTGCGCAACAAGCTGGCCTGGCCGGTCCTGGCCGTGTCGCTGGCGGCGTTCCTGCTCATGCAGGTCTACACCTATGTCCTGACGGACGGCGGCAAGATCATGGGCCAGTCGATGGCGATCACCAGCGCCGTCATCGCGGGGCTGCTGGCGTTCTTCATCTGGTACGCATGGTGGATGACGCGGCGGGGGGTGCTGAAGTAGGGCGCAGGGCGGCGAACGCTTGCCCCCTACGGATCGCTTCGCGATCGTCTTCCCCCACAGGGGGAAGAGCCGTGCCGCTCCGCCCCCTATGGGGGCGGACAGACCGCGAAGCGGTCAGGTGGGGGCAAGTAGGTGCGCCTGGGCGCTCAGATCCGCGACCACAGCGCCGGCCGCTCCGGCGCCTCGCCCCAGCGATCCAGCGTCGCCGACCTCAGCGCGATGACGCCGCCTTCCAGCGCGCGCCAGGCCTTCATCCGCCCGCTGACCACGACCCGCTCGTCCCAGGCCGCGTCGCCCGCCTTCACGACGTCCAGGCCGATCTGGCGATAGACCCCGCGGGCCGCGCCGATCGCCCAGGCGCAGCGCAGCGGCAGGTCGCGCAGGCCCCAGCGGGCCGAGGCGTAGTAGGGCTCGGCGGCGTCGACCAGGCGCTTGGCGAGGACCGCCACGGCGGTCCGGTGGGCCGGATCGGCGACCGCGTCCTCGGGCACGCCCGCCTCGGCCAGCCAATCGCCGGGCACGTAGACCCGGCCGTTGCGGGCGTCCTCGACGATGTCGCGGGCGATGTTGGTCAGCTGGAAGGCCAGGCCCAGGTCCTGGGCGCGGCGCAGGGTGGGCAGGGCGTCCGGCTTCACCCCCATGACCAGGGCCATCATGGTCCCGACCACGCCGGCCACGCCCCAGCAGTATTCCAGCAGTTCGTCGAGCGTCTTGTAGCGGCGCCCGGCCACGTCCATGGCGAAGCCGTCGATCATGTCGAGCGCATAGCGCTCGGGGATGCCGCGGCGCAGGGCCACGGTCTGGAAGGCGGCGAACACCGGGTCGGTCGGCGTCTGGCCCGCCATGGCCGCGCGGGTCTGGGCGTAGAGCGCTTCCAGCCGGGCCGGGGCGTCGGCCACCGGACTCATGCCGTGGCCGAGGGTCTGGCCGTCGATCACGTCGTCGCAGTGCCGGCACCAGGCGTACAGCATCTCGGCGTCGGCCCGGGTCTGGGCGTCGAACAGGGTGGCGGCGGCGGCGAAGCTCTTGCTGCCCTTCTGGATCGCCTCCCGACTTTGCGCCTCCAGGTCGCTCATGCGGGCAGCGTCTCCCCCTCGACGACGTAGTCGTCGATCATCAGCCCCGCCGTCGCCTTGGCCGATCCCACGACGCCCGGGATGCCCGCGCCCGGATGGGTGCCGGCCCCGACGAAATAGAGGTTGGGGATCACGTCGTCGCGGTTGTGGGTGCGGAAGAAGGCGCTCTGGGTCAGGATCGGCTCCAGCGAGAAGGCCGCGCCTTTCCAGGCGTTCAGATCCTTGACGAAGTCGTCCGGCGTGATGAAGCGGCTGGTGACCAGATCGGCCGAAAGCCCTGGAATGTAGTGCTTTTCCAGATAGGCCAGGATCTTGTCGCGGTACTTGGGCCCCTCGACCGACCAGTCGATGTTCGCCGTCTTCAGGTTGGGCACCGGCGACAGGGCGTAGAAGGCCGAGCAGCCCTCGGGAGCCATGGCCGGGTCGCTGGCGGTGGGGTGGTGCAGGTACAGCGAGAAGTCGTCGGCCAGGCCGTCCTTGCCGTAGATCTCGCCGATCAGCTCGCGATAGCGGTTGCCGAAGCAGATGGTGTGGTGGCGAATCTCGGGGTGCGTGGTCTTCAGCCCGAAATAGACCACGAACAGCGAGGGGCTCCAGCGCTTGGCCTCCAGGGTCTTGCCGACCTTGGCGCCGCGCGGATCGTCGGCCAGCAGCGCGCGATAGGTGTGCATGACGTCGGCGTTGGAGGCGACGGTGTCGAAGGCCTCGAACTGGCCGTCGGCGCGGATCACGCCGGTCACGCGGCCGGCCTTGGTGGTGATCTTCCGGATCGGCTGGCCCAGGTGGATGGTCCCGCCCAGGTCTTCCAGCAGCTTCACCAGCGCCCGGATCAGGGCGTGGGTGCCGCCGCGCGGGAACCAGACGCCGCCGCGCCGCTCCAGGGCGTGGATCAGGGCGTAGATCGACGAGGTGGCGAACGGGCTGCCGCCGACCAGCAGGCTGTGGAACGACAGCGCCTGGCGCACATGCTCGTCCTTCACGAAGCTGGCGACCTTGTCGTAGACGCTGCGCCAGGCCTGCAGCTTCATCAGGGCCGGGGCCGAGGCGATCATGCTGCCGAAGTCGAGGAACGGCACGGCGCCCAGCTCGACATAGCCCTTCTGGTACAGCTCTTCCGAATAGGCGTGGAAGCGGCGATAGCCCTCGACATCGGCCGGGTTGCGGGCGGCGATCTGGCGGTCCAGCCCGGCCTGGTCGTTGACGTAGTCGAAGACGTCGCCGTCCTCCCAGACCAGGCGGTAGAACGGATCGACGGGCAGCAGCTCGACATAGTCCTCGATCCGGCGGCCGCTGAGTTCGAACAACTCCTTCAGGCAATTGGGATCGGTGACCACGGTCGGGCCGGCGTCGAAGGTGAAACCCTCGTCGTGCCAGACATAGGCCCGGCCGCCGGGCTTCTCGCGCCCTTCGAAGACGGTGACGTCGAAGCCAGAGGACTGCAGGCGGACGGCCAGGGCCAGGCCCCCGAATCCCGCGCCGATCACGGCGGCCTTCGGCTTCGGCGTCGTTGTCATGCGTCTTGTCCCCCGAACACCGAGCTCTCGCCGATGCATTTGATGGCCGCCGAGATCGGCACCGGCGGCTTGCCGATCAGGATGCGGGCCTTGTCGAACCGGCTCAAGCGCGCGGCGTAGAAGCGTTGGATCAGACCCGGCGACAGACGGTAGAAGCGCTCGAGCACCTTGTAACGATCCCCCGGCGCGCACGCTCGGAACAGCATGCGGTTCAGCAGGCGCAGGAAGCGCCGCCGACGCCAGACGGTCTTGGACTGGGCCTCGACGCAGGCGCGGACGGTGGCGCTGGTGATGCGGGGCAGGGCGGCGATGGTTTCGGCCAGGCGCGCGGCGTCGGGCAGGGAATAGCCGGTGGTCGGCTGGAACAGGGCGGCGCGCAGGCCCACCTCGGCGATGTGCGGCCGCGCCTCGCGCCAGTAGGCGTCGATGTCGCCGCCCAGGGCGATGGGCAGGACCCCGTCCTCCTCGCGCTCGACCTTGGCGATGGTCCAGCCCTGGGCCTTGGCGTAGGCGGCGATCGACCGGCGCAGGGCGGGGCGGTCCAGCGCCGGGCCGTCGCTGTAGCGGGTGTCCTCGATCAGCAGCCGCGTGGCGTCCAGGGGCAGGACATAGACGAAGCGGTAGCCGTCCTCCTGCGAGACCGTGGCGTCCATGATGATCGGCCGGGTCAGGCCGTGCGGGGCGGACAGGCGCACGCCCTGGCCGACAAACTTCTGGTAGCCCAGGGCCAGGCTGCGGCTCTTGCGCGGGCCGCGGCCGTCGATCACCGCTCCCGCCGCGATGGTCCGGCCGTCAGCCAGGGTCACCTGGTGCGGATTGACGTCCGACACCTTGGCCGACAGCCAGGCGTCCTGGCCCAGGGCGGCGGTCACCGTCTGGTGCAGGCGTTGGGAAGTGATGGCCAGGTAGTCGGTCGGCAGCTGTCGGCTGTGTCCCGGAAAGCGGACCTCGTAGCCCGACCAGCGATGGACGATCAGCGGCCGCAGCCAGCCGGCCTCCACCGCGTCCACGTCGGTGGCGAAGTGGCACCAGGTGTGCTCGCCGCCGACGGTCGGGCCCTGTTCCAGCAGGATCACGCGCAGCCGGGGCCGCAGGCTCTTCAGCCGCAGGGCGATCAGGCCGTTGGCCAGTCCGCCGCCCACCAGGACGACGTCGGCGCGCTGGGAAGACGACGCGGAGACCATGCTTCGGCTCTAGCATGATTGGGCGAAGCTCAAGCGACTTCTGACGCGCGTCCGCACATATTGCTTGTGACCGACCGAGAGGCTAGGCACGCGCAAACAGGAGACGCCGATGTCGGAAGCCAGAATCATCGACGGCAAGGCCTTCGCGGCCAAGCTTCGCGAAGACGTCGCCGCCGAGGTGGCGCGGCTGAAGGCCGAGCACGGCCTGACGCCGGGCCTGGCCGTGGTGCTGGTCGGCGAAGACCCCGCCAGCCAGGTCTATGTGCGCAGCAAGGGCGAGCAGACCCTGGCCGCCGGCATGCATTCCGAGACCCACCGCCTGCCGGCCGAGACCAGCCAGGCCGAGCTGCTGTCGCTGGTCGAACGGCTGAACGACGATCCGGCCATCCACGGCGTGCTGGTGCAGTTCCCCGTTCCCGACCACATGAGCCAGGCGGCCATCGTCGCGGCGATCTCGCCCGACAAGGACGTCGACGGCCTGACCGTGACCAACGCCGGCCGCCTGGCCAGCGGCCTGCCGGCCCTGACCTCGTGCACCCCGGCCGGCTGCATGGTGCTGCTCAAGGACGTGGTCGGCGACCTGTCGGGCAAGCGGGCGGTGGTGATCGGCCGCTCGAACCTGATGGGCAAGCCGATGGCCCAGCTGCTGCTGCAGGCCGACTGCACCGTCACCATCGCCCACTCGCGCTCCAAGGACCTGCCGGGCATCTGCCGCGAGGCCGACATCCTGGTGGCCGCCGTCGGCCGGCCCGAAATGGTCAAGGGCGACTGGATCAAGCCGGGCGCGGTGGTGATCGATGTCGGCATCACCCGCTTCCCGTCGCGCGATCCGGTCGCCGCGGCCGCCGGCAAGACCCGCCTGGTCGGCGACGTGGCCTTCGACGAGGCCAAGGCCGTGGCCGGGGCGATCACCCCGGTGCCGGGCGGCGTGGGCCCGATGACCATCGCCATGCTGCTGGCCAACACCGTCAGCGCGGCCAAGCGCCTGAACGGGGTCGCCGAATAGTGCGGATCCCGGCCGCCCTGGTCCTGGCCGCGGGCCTGGCGGCCTGTTCCCAGCCCGTCCCGCCCGCGCCGACGCCGGCCCAGGCCCTGGCGCTGGCTCCCGCCGATCCCCGGCTGGCGGCGCTGTACGGCGAGTCCTGCAAGGCCTGCCACGCGATCCCCGGCACGGGCGCGCCGCTGGTCCATGACCGCAAGGCCTGGGACCCGCGCTGGAAACAGGGCGAGGCCGTGCTGCTGGACCACGCCGTCCAGGGCTTCCAGGCCATGCCGGCCGGCGGACAATGCGCCGCTTGCACCCCGAACGATTTCAACGCTCTGATACGCTTCATGGCGGGGCGCGAAGATCCCGCTCGATAAGATCGCGGGGGGCGGACGGATGACGATATCGAGACGGGGGGCGCTGCTGGCCGGCGCGGGCCTGGGCGTCGCGGCGGTCGGCGGCGGCTATGCGGTCGCCACCCACGACAAGCCCGAGCCGCCGGCCCCGCCGACCACCGACGCCAAGGGCCATCTGCTGTGGCGCAACTGGTCGGGCGTGCAGCACGCCTATCCCGCCGCCCGCCTGGCCCCCAAGACCGAGGCCGAGGTCGCCCAGGGGCTGAAGACCGCCGTGGCGCCGATCCGCCCGGTGGGGGCCGGCCACTCGTTCACCGCCCTGGCGCCCACCGACGGCACGCTGGTGTCGCTGGACGGGCTGTCGGGGATCATCGCGTGGGAGGGCGACGAGGCGATCGTCGCGGCCGGTACGCGTCTGGGCGCCCTGGGACCAGCCCTGGCCGCCAAGGGCCGGGCCATGGCCAATCTGCCCGACATCAACAAGCAGGCCCTGGCCGGGGCCCTGGCCACCGGCACCCACGGCACGGGCGCGACCCTGAAGGCCCTGCACGGCGACGTCGCCGCCCTGCGCCTGATCACGCCCAAGGGCGAGGTCATCGACTGCGGCGAGCATCGCGACGCCGACGTCTTCCAGGCCGCGAAGGTCTCGCTGGGCGCGCTGGGGGTGATCACCCAGGTCCGGCTGAAGACCACGGCCAACCGCCGGCTGGAGCGCAATGTCTGGCTGGAGCCGTTCGAGGACGCCCTGGCCCAGGCGGAGGCGCGCTGGGCCAAGCACCGCAATTTCGAGTTCTACGCCGTGCCGTTCACGGGCCTGGCCGCCTGCATCAGCCACGACGAGACCGACGCGCCGGCGATCCCGCGCGGCCCGGACCAGGACACCGTCTTCCTCGACGCCCTGAAGGGCCTGCGCAACCTGCTGGGCTTCTCGGCCCCGCTGCGCAAGGCGGCCGCCAGGGCCCTGCTGGGCGGGACCAAGCCGGAAAAGGCGATCGACGAGGGCTGGAAGCTGCTCTCCACCGAACGGCCGGTGCGCTTCAACGAGATGGAGTTCCACCTGCCGGCCGGCGTGCAGCTGAAGGCCCTGGCCGAGATCGTGGCCGTCATCGAGAAGGAGCGGCCCGACGTCTTCTTCCCGATCGAATGCCGCCGCATCGCGCCCGACGACGCCTGGCTGTCGCCTTTTCAAGGCGAACCTCGGGGCTCCATAGCGGTCCACGCCCACTACAAGGACGAGTTCGCCTTCCTCTACACCCTGATCGAGCCGATCTTCCGCCGCTACGGCGGCCGGCCGCACTGGGGCAAGCTGCACAGCGTCTCGGGCGACCAGCTGGCCGGGCTCTATCCGCGCTGGTACGACTTCCTGAAGGTGCGGGCTAAGCTCGATCCGGACGGGCGGATGCTCAACCCGTACCTGAAGGGGCTGTTCGGGGTCTAAGCGGTCAGGCCGTCCGCGCCAGCACCACGTGTCCGCCGCGCTCGGGCGCGGCGCGGCCGGCGCCGGGCCAATAGCGTTCGGCGAGGCCTTTCGGGCCCAGGTCCTCGATCTCGGCGAAGCCCAAGCCCGTCAGTGTCTCGCGCAGGGCCGGGGGTTCGAAATAGCTGAGCCAGGGTTCGCCCAGCGCCGCGACGCGTTCGGCGCGGGCGTGGTGCGCCGCGCGGGCCTCGTCGGACAGGGCGGCGGGCGGGTCGGCGTAGTCGAAGGCGACCTCGGCGCCGCCGGGCAGGCTCCCGATCGCCGCCAGGGTGGCGCGCACCGCCTCGGTCGTCAGATAGGGGACCACGCCCAGCCACATGAAGAAGGTCCGCCGGGTCGGGTCCAGGCCCGCCGCCGCCAGGCCGTCCAGCAGGGCCTCGCGCTCGAAGTCGACGGGGGCGTGGACGACGTCGTCGGGGACGGCGATGCCGGCCTCGTCCAGGCGGCGCCGCTTCCAGGCCTGGGTGGCGGGGTGGTCGACCTCGAACACCCGCAGCCGGTCGGCCAGCGGATTGCGGTAGGCGAAGGTGTCCAGCCCCGCGCCCAGCACCACCAACTGGCGGACGTCGCGCTGTTCGACGCCGGCCGCCAGGGCGCTTTCGGCCAGGTGGGCGCGGGCGGCGATGAACACTCGCATCCCCCGCCGCTCGGGATGGGCCAGGGCGTCCTTCGCCACGCTTTCGGCGTCCTGGCCCAGGATGCGCAGGGCCAGCGGATCGCTGAAGATCAGGCCGCGCTCCAGCACCTGATGGGCGGCGCGGTGCGTGGCCGCCATCCAGGCCGTGCGGCTGGGTTCCTGTTCGAGCATGTGATCCCCTGCGTGGTCGAGGTCGGGAGATAGGGCGGGGACCGCGCATGCAAAAGGCCGCGGCGCGGACCGGGGCCTTTGGAAAGGTCTAGTTTGGGAAGGTGATCAGCCGGCCAGGTATTCGGCGACCTTGGCTTCCAGCTCGGCGGCCAGCACCTTGCCCACGGGGTGGGTGTCGACCTTGATGTCGTCGCGCACGCAGGCCTTGATGGCGTCGATGTGGGCGTCGACCAGGAACATCGGCGCGCTCAGGCGGGTCTCGGGGTCGTCGATCAGCCGGCACAGCGAGGCGGCCAGGCGGGTGATCAGCGGGAATTCGTAGGTGGCGCCCAGGCCCTTCAGGTCGTGGGCGCGCAGATAGAGGGTCTCGACCGTCTCGGCGGTCAGGCCCTGGGCGCGGACTTCCTGGCGGGCCGCTTCCAGCTTGACGATCTCGTCGTTGAGCCACTGGGCGAAGTTGCCCGACAGGCTTTTCAGCGCGGCTTCGGCCTTGGCGATGGCCGCCATATCGATCCCGCCACGACCGCCAACCTTGAGCTTGAGCATGTTCGGCACCTGAATCACTTCCGCGGCGGACTTGTTGGTCACGGACGCTTCCCCCTGGGCATTGGTCTGAAATGTAGGATCAAGGCGTTAACATTAGATGAGACGCCCATTTCTACCCTGACCAAAGGGCGGGGAGCGCCCTGACCAATAAGTCCAACGTTGTCAGGCCGAGAACTGCTCTGTCAGGACCCGCTCCTCGAGGCTTCGACCGGCGTCGAAGAGCATGGAGAGGCTGGCGCTGCTGTCCTCGGCGATGTGGACCTCGACGACGTCGCGGACCTCGAAGTTATCGGCCACGGCGCTGACGGGTCTCTTATCGCATTCCAGGATCTCGAACGTCACCCTGGCCGACTGCGGCAAAAGCGCGCCGCGCCAGCGCCGGGGGCGGAAGGCGCTGATCGGGGTGAGGGCCAGCACCTGCGCGCCGATCGGGATGATCGGGCCGTGGGCCGACAGGTTGTAGGCGGTGGAGCCGGCCGGGGTGGCCAGCAGGGCGCCGTCGCAGACCAGCTCGCCCATCCGCACCTTGCCGTCGATGCTGATCCGCAGCTTGGCGGTCTGGCGGGTCTGGCGCAGCAGCGACACCTCGTTGATGGCCAGGGCCCGGTGCTGCTTGCGGTTGGCGTCGATGGCGACCATGGCCAGCGGGTGGATCACGGCCCGCTCGGCGGCGTTGATCCGCTCCAGCAGGCCGTCCTCGCTGTACTCGTTCATCAGGAAGCCGACCGAGCCGCGGTTCATGCCGTAGATCGGGGTCTGGCGCTGCAGGGTCTCGTGCAGGGTCTCCAGCATGAAGCCGTCGCCGCCCAGGGCCACGATCACCTGGGCGTTCTCGTCGCCGACGTCGCCGTAGCGCGCGATCAGCCGCTCGCGCGCCTCCTGCGCCTCGGGGCGGTCGCTAGCCTTGAAGGTCAGGCGAGTCACGAAGGGCAGGGGCTGGAACATTGCGCCAAGTGGCTGGATCGGCGGCGGGTTGTCAAACCGGTGCTGGGCCTCAGTCGCGCAGCAGGTCCTGTTCGTCGGTGAAGGTCCCCGAGAACCATGCGGCGAGCGCCCATCGCGTCGCGACGCAGGCGATCGACGAGACGATCAGCGTCGCGACCAGGGCGGAACGGATGGTCGGGTCGAAATGTCGTCCGCCCGCCAGGTCGAAGACCAGCAGCGCGCCGGCGATCAGGGCCAGGGCCAAGGTCGTCCACAGGCAGCGGACGGCGTGGACCCGTCCCCGATTGGAAGAGAAGCCGCTCATCGGTCCCTGGGGTCTCAGGCCGCGCTGACGGCCTGGCGGAAGGCCATGGCCGCGATGTCGGGCGCGAAGGGGCCGAAGGCGCCGCTGGCCTTGCGGGCGGCTTCGGGACCGCCGCCGGGGCGGCCGCCGTTCAGTTCGCGCACATGGGCCAGGATGGTCGGGAAGACGCTGCGGTCGATGCCGACGGCCGAGCAGGCCAGGGCCAGCAGTTCGGGGCGGTTGCTGTCGATCGCGCGGCGGACCTGGCGCACGTCGAAGCGGCCCAGGCGGGCCAGGGCGAACAGGAACAGCGGCAGGCGGCGCTCGCGCAGCACCCGCAGCAGGTAGCCGGGCCGCAGCTGGCCGGCGGCGTCCAGCTTCTCGACCAGGGCCGCCTCCATCTCCTCGCGGTCCTCGGCCTGCTCGACGGTCGGCTTGTCCACCAGCGGCGCCCCGGCGTGGGCGGCGCGCAGCGAGGCTTCGACGGCCAGGGCCATCTTGTCGGGATCCAGCTGGAAGCGGCTGATCAGGCTGTCGCGCAGGGCGCGGCCCACCCACAGGTACAGCTGCTCGGCCAGGTCGCTGGACAGGTTCGGATGCCGGGCCAGGGGCGAGCGCAGGGCGACCACGTCGCGCGCCTTGTCGACCAGTCGGCGCAGGCCCTCGGGCGAGATCTGGGCGGTCGGATTGCTGGCCAGGGCGGTCAGCACGGCCGACTCGTCCTTGGCCAGGATGGCGTCGACCACGGCCGGCGACAGCTGGGGCCGGCGGGCGATCTCGATCTGGTGCTCCAGGGTGGCCTGGACCAGCAGGCGGATCAGGTCGTGGTCCTGCAGGATCGGGCTGCGGGCGATGATCGGCCGGGCGATCTCGATCTCGTCGAGCGCCAGGATGTTGATCAGGGCCGGCGGGGCCCAGGTGGCGTCGGCCAGGCTCTGGGCCAGGCGGGCGCGGATGTCGCGCTCGGCCTCGACCACCAGGGTCATGAAGATCGAATCGAGGAGGATCTGGACCTCGGGCGCGGTCGGCTGGCCGCGCGCCTGGCCCGCGTCGCACATCTCCACGATGCCGGCGAGCAGGCGCTCGCGATCGGCCGGCTCGCGGCTGCGGGCCAGGGACAGGAGCTGCGCGGTCTGGGCGGCCTGGCTCAACCAGCCTCCTCGAAATCCAAGCTTAACCAAGACGGACCTTGGCGGCGTCAGATGAAAACATGCTTAAACAGGTGAATCCACGCAGGGCGATGACAAGCGTCGCGATGCCGCAGGACAAGACCGTCGGAAGCACGGCGAGGGAGACGAAAGACGCATGGGCCAACCTCTGATCCTCGCGCTCGATCAGGGCACCACTAGCACCCGGGCCATCCTGTTCCAGGCCGACGGCAAGCCGGTCTGCGACGCCAGCCGGCCGCTGCGCCAGAGCTATCCCCGCGACGGCTGGGTCGAGCACGACGCCGAGGAGATCTACGCCGCCTGCGTGGGCGTGCTGCGCGACACGGTCGAGAAGTGCGACCGCGACGCCGCCGACATCGCCGCCCTGGGGATCACCAACCAACGCGAGACGGTGGTGGTGTGGGACAAGGCCACCGGCCGCCCGATCCATCCGGCCGTCGTCTGGCAGGACCGCCGCACGGCGGATGTCTGCGACCGCCTGCGCGACGCGGGTCACGAACCCGCCGTCACCGCCGCCACGGGCCTGCTGCTGGATCCCTATTTCTCGGGCACCAAGATCGCCTGGATCCTGGACAAGGTGCCCGGCGCGCGGGCCCGGGCCGAGGCCGGCCAGCTGCTGTGCGGCACGATCGACACCTGGGTGATCTGGCGGCTGACCGGCAACCGGGTCCACGCCACCGACGCCACCAACGCCTCGCGCACCCTGCTGTTCGACATCCAGGCCCAGGCCTGGTCGGACGAGATGCTGGCGCTGCTGAACGTGCCGCGCGCCCTGCTGCCGACCGTGCTGGACTGCGCGGCCGACTATGGCGAGGTGACGGCCGACATCCTGGGCCGGCCGTTGCCGATCCGCGGCGTGGCCGGGGACCAGCAGGCGGCGCTGATGGGGCAGGGCTGCATCCGGCCCGGCGAGATGAAGGTCACCTACGGCACCGGCGGCTTCATGCTGGTCAACACCGGCGAGGATCGTCCGCATTCCGCCTCGCGCCTGCTGACCACCGTGGCGGCCCGGGTGGGCGGCCGCACGACCTACGCCCTGGAAGGCTCGATCTTCGTGGCCGGGGCGGCGATCCAGTGGCTGAACGAGGGCATGGGCGTCACCGGCGGCCCGCGTGGGGCCGAGGCCCTGGCCCGCTCGGCGCGCGACGGCCACGGGGTGGTCGTGGTGCCGGCCTTCACCGGCCTGGGCGCGCCCTGGTGGGACGCCGAGGCGCGCGGCGCGGTGTTCGGCCTGACCCGCGACGCCGGCCTGGCCGAGATCGCCCAGGCCACCTTCGACAGCTGCGTCTTCCAGGGGCGCGACCTGATCGAGGCCATGCGGGCCGACGCGCCCTCGGCCTTCGAGGACGCGGCCCTGCGCATCGACGGCGGCATGGCGAAGAGCGCCTGGTTCAGCCAGCGCCTGGCCGACCTGACCGGCATCCCCGTGCACCGCGCCAGCTACCAGGAGACCACGGCCCTGGGCGCGGCCCTGTTCGCCGGGGTCGGGGCGGGGGTCTACGCCTCGGTCAAGGAGGCGGTCCAGGCGCGTCCCGAGGCGGAGATGCTGACGCCGGGCGTCAGCGTCAACGTCCGCGAGGAGGCCTATGCGCGGTGGCTCGACGCCTTGCCCAGAGTGCGTTCGTGAGTACGAGTTCCCAGATGACCTACCCCATCGTCGGCCGGATCCACCGCCTCTCCCCGAAGCTCGACGCCGTGATCGCGCCGGACGCCCGGATCCAGCAACTGGCCGACGGCTTCGTCTGGTCGGAGGGGCCCGTCTGGGTCCGCGACGGCGGCTACCTGGTGTTCTCGGACGTGCCGGGCAACGTCATGTACCGCTGGAGCGAGACGGACGGCCTGTCCGAGTTCCTCAACCCGTCCGGCTATGACGGCCCGCCCACCGACGCCTTCGCCGAGCCGGGCCAGAACGGCATGGCCCTGGACGCCGCCGGTTTCCTGCTGGCCTGCGACCACGGCAACCGGGCCCTGGCCCGGATCGACCTGAAGACGAAGAAGAAGACCTTCGTGATCGACCGCTGGCAGGGCAAGCGGTTCAACAGCCCCAACGACCTGGCGGTAGCCAAGTCGGGCGCGATCTACTTCACCGATCCGACCTACGGCCTGAAGGGCCGCAACGCCTCGCCGCTGCGCGAGCTGGACTTCAACGGCGTCTATCGCCTGCGTCCCGACGGCGGCCTGGACCTGCTGGACGCCGAGCTGACCTACCCGAACGGGATCGCCCTGTCGCCGGACGAGCGCCGGCTGTACGTCTCGGTCTCCGATCCCGACGGACCTGAGCTGGTGGTCTACGACCTGGGGCCGGACGGCCTGCCGACGGGCAAGGCCGTGTTCTTTGACGCCATGCCGCTGCGGGCCGCCGGCGGCCCGGGCCTGCCGGACGGCATGTGCCTGGACACCGAGGGCCGGCTCTACGCCACGGGACCGGGCGGGGTGCTGGTGCTGACGCCGGAGGCCGAGCTGATCGGCGTGATCGAGACCGGCACGGCCATCGCCAACTGCGCGTTCGGCGAGGACGGCTCGACGCTGTTCCTGGCCTCGAACCACACCCTGGCGCGGGTGCGGCTGAAGACGACGGGTCTGGTCTGGTGAACCGGCTGGGGACAGTCGCATGCGACTGTCCCCATCAGCGGGCTCGGCGCCTAGGGATTGGCGTCCAGATACGCCTTCACCCGGGCGAACAGCTCCTCGAACATCGGCGTGGTCAGCCGGCCGGTGTTCGTGTTCAGCCGCGAGCAGTGATAGCTGTTGAACACCCGATACGGACCCGCCTGGAACTCCGTGCCGTGGCCGGGCAGGCCCGCCGAGGCCTTCAGGCCCAGGGCCTTGAGCAGGTTGCGGCGCGAGACGTCGCCCAGGGTGACGATGGCCTTCAGCTTGGGGAACATCTCCAGTCGCGCCGTCAGGAACGGCCGGCAGTTGTTCTCTTCCGAGGTCTCGGGCTTGTTGCCGGGCGGGGCGCAGCGGACGGCGTTGGTCACCGCCGCCCCGATCAGCTTCAGGGAGTCGTCGGGCCGGGCCTCGAACTTGCCGGTGGCGAAGCCGTACTTGATCAGGGTGTCGTAGAGCAGGGTCCCGGCATAGTCGCCGGTGAACGGCCGGCCGGTGCGGTTGGCGCCCTTGCGGCCGGGGGCCAGGCCCACGACCAGCAGCCGGGCCTCATGGTCGCCGAACGACGGGGCGGGGCCGTTGAACCAGTCGGGATACAGGTCCTGGTTCTCGCGGCGATAGGCCACCAGGCGCGGGCACAGCGGGCAGTCGCGCGGCGGCTCGGCGGGCGAGGGGACGACCTCGCCGGGGATGTTGGAGTGCTGGGCCATGACTAGTCCTCGTCGTCCTGATCACGCTCGGCGCCGCGCGCCGGATCGGTGACGAAGCGGGGCAGGGGGTTCCGGCTGGCCTGCGGCCGGCCGATGATGTTGCCCAGGTCGGCCAGGTCCACGAAGTTGTCGGCCTGGCGGCGCAGGTCGTCGCTGGTCATGGGCGGCTGGCTCTTCATGGTGGAGACCACCGTGACCCGGCGGCCCTTGCGCTGGACGGCCTCGACCAGGGCGCGGAAGTCGCCGTCGCCCGAGAACAGCACCAGGTGGTCGACCGTGGCGGCCATCTCCAGCATGTCGACGGCGATCTCGATGTCCATGTCGCCGCGCCAGCGCTTGCGGCCCTGGCTGTCGGTGAACTCGCGGGCCGGCTTGGTCACCAGGGTGAAGCCGTTGTAGTCCAGCCAGTCGACCAGCGGCCGGATCGGGGAATACTCCTCGTTCTCGGCGATGGCGGTGTAGTAATAGGCGCGCACTAGCACCCCGCGCTTGCGGAACTCGTCCAGCAGCTTGCGGTAGTCGATATCGAAGCCCAGGGCCTTGGCGGCCGAAAAGAAATTGGCCCCGTCGATGAACAGCGCCAGGCGCTCGGTCGGGTAGAAGGTCACGTGATCGGAATTCCTTGAAAAATCAGCTCGATCAAAATGGACTGGACCAGGCGGTGGTGGTCGCCCTGGGCTGCAGCCTGCCTGGATCATACCCGAGTCGCGAGGCCCTGCTGGAAGCGGCCGTCGAGGCCCTGGCGGCCGAGGGGCTGGCGGTGACCGCGCGCTCGTCCTGGTGGACCTCGGCCGCCTGGCCCGACCCGACGGCGCCGGCCTATCTGAACGGCGTGGCGCTGGTCGAGACGGCCCTGACGGCGGACGGGACCCTGGCGGCCCTGCACCGCATCGAGGCCCGCTTCGGCCGCGTCCGCGCCGAGGCCAACGCTCCGCGCACCCTGGACCTGGACCTGATCGCCCACGGCCGGACGGTGCTGGAGGGCGCGGTGGTCGTCCCGCATCCCCGGGCGCACGAGCGGCTGTTCGTGACGGGACCTCTGGCCCAGATCGCGCCGGAGTGGCGGCACCCGGTCAGCCGACGGACGGCGGTGGATTTGACTACGACCGCCTCGGTGGGAACGGACGCGAGACCTGTGTGAGACTTGGGGACACGCGCATGCGCATGTCCCCGGCCGCGGCTCCGACGGGGACATGCACTTGTGCGTGTCCCCAACCGCTTCAGCGACATTGCCAAACTTTAATTCGCCCCCCGGCCAAGGCGGTTCGATAGTCCGCGCCAAATCGTGCTGAGCGCCCTCGCGCCCGCGCCCCCTGGGGACCATCCTTCATGACCTTCACCCGTACGCTGCTCGCCTGCGCCGCCGTCGGCGCGCTGCTGACCTCCGCGCCCGCCTTCGCCGCCGACCTGAAGAGCGGCGTCGACAAGTCGGCCTTCGACACCTCGATCAAGCCGGGCGACGAGTTCTGGACCTACGCCAACGGGACGGCGATCAAGGCCAATCCGATCCCGCCGGACCGCAGCAGCTACGGCGTCGGCGCCATCCTGGTCGAGAAGACCGCCAAGCGCACGGTCGACCTGATCCAGGACGCGGCCAAGGCCGGCGGCAACGCCGACGCCAAGAAGGTGGGCGACTACTACGCCAGCTACATGGACGAGGCGGCCATCGAGAAGGCCGGGCTGGCGCCGATGCAGGCGGGCCTGGCGCGGATCGCGGCGATCAAGACCCGCACCGACCTGGCCAAGGTGCTGGGCGGCAACGTCCGCGCCGACGTCGACGCCCTGAACGCCACCGACTTCTACACCGACAACGTCCTGGGCCTGTGGGCTTCGCCGGCGTTCGACGACACCAGCAAGTACGCGCCGTTCCTGCTGCAGGGCGGCCTGGGCATGCCCGACCGCGAATACTACCTGTCGGACAAGGACGCGATGAAGACCGTCCGGGCCAAGTATCAGGCCCACATCGCCAAGGTCCTGGCCCTGGGCGGCGTCGCCGACGCCGAGGCCAAGGCCGCCCGGATCATGGCGCTGGAGACCAAGCTGGCCCAGGCCTCGGGCAGCCGCGCCGACAGCGCCGACGTCCAGAAGGCCAACAACAGCTGGACCCAGGCCGACTTCGCGACCAAGGCCCCGGGGCTGGACTGGAAGACCTTCTTCACCGCCGCCGGCCTGGGCGACCAGCCGCGCTTCATCGTCTGGCATCCGACCATGGTGGTCGGCCTCGGGCAGGCCGCCGCCGGCGAGAGCGTCGACACCTGGAAGGACTACCTGGCCTTCCACTACCTGGACCACTATTCGAACCTGCTGCCCGAGGCGTTCGTGGACGAGCGCTTCGCCTTCTACGGCAACGCGCTGTCGGGCACGCCGCAGCTGGCGGCGCGCTGGAAGCGCGGGGTCAACTCGACCAACGCCGTGCTCGGCGAGGTGGTCGGCAAACTCTATGTCGAGCAGTACTTCCCGGCCCAGTCCAAGGCCGAGGTCGCGTCGATGGTCGACAACATCAAGGCCTCGTTCGTGCGTCGCATCGACGGGCTGGACTGGATGGACCCGGCGACCAAGGCCGAGGCCCGCCGCAAGGTCGAGGTGTTGAAGGTCGGCGTCGGCTATCCCGACAAATGGCGCGACTATTCGGCCCTGGAGATCGTGCGCGGCGACCCGGTCGGCAACGTCCAGCGCTCGGAGAAGTTCGAGACCGCCTACTGGATCGGCCAGCTGGGCAAGCCGGTCGATCGCGGCCAGTGGGTGATGACGCCCCAGACCGTCAACGCCGTGAACCTGCCGATGCTGAACGGCCTGAACTTCCCGGCCGCCATCCTGCAGTCGCCGTATTTCGACGCCGAGTTCGATCCGGCGGCCAACTACGGCGGCACCGGAGCCACGATCGGCCACGAGGTCAGCCACAGCTTCGACGACCAGGGCGCCCAGTTCGACAGCCAGGGACGCCTGCGCAACTGGTGGACGCCCAGCGACTACGACCACTTCCAGAAGGCCGGAACGGCCCTGGCCGACCAGTTCGACGGCTACAAGCCGTTCCCCGACCTGGCCGTGAACGGCAAGCAGACGCTGAGCGAGAACATCGCCGACGTCGCCGGCCTGGCCGCGGCCCTGGACGCCTACCACGCCTCGCTGGGCGGCAAGCCGGCCCCGGTGATCGACGGCCTGACCGGCGACCAGCGGTTCTTCCTGGCCTTCGCCCAGAGCTGGCGCGGCTATGACCGGCCCGAGGCCCTGCGCCAGCAGCTGGTCACCGACGGCCACGCCCCCGACCAGTACCGCGCCGACACGGTCCGCAACCTCGACGCCTGGTACGCCGCCTTCGACATCAAGCCGGGCGACGCCCTGTACCTGCCGCCAGAAAAGCGCGTGAAGGTCTGGTAGGGCAGGTCCTTCAAGTCCCGGGCCTCGCGCCCGGGACGCTCTTGCCCGAGAACCGCCGATGGCCCCGATCAAGGTTGATCCCGCCCACGTCCGCGAATTCGTCGACGCCGACGCCTTCCATGACTGGCTGTCGCGTCACCACGACAAGGAGGACGAGGTGTGGATCAAGATCCACAAGGTGGACTCGGGCCTGCCGTCGATCACCGCCAAGCAGGCGATCGACGTGGTGCTGTGCTGGGGCTGGATTGACGCGGTCCGCAAGGCCTTCGACGACAAGAGCTTCCTCCAGCGCTACACGCCGCGCGGCCGCAAGAGCATCTGGAGCCAGATCAACGTCGACAACGTGGCCCGCCTGGTCGACGAGGGGCGGATGACCCCGCACGGCCTGCGCGAGGTCGAGGCGGCCAAGGCCGACGGCCGCTGGGACCGCGCCTACGCCGCCGGCAAGGACATGAAGATCCCCGACGATCTCCAGGCCGCCATCGACGCCAGTCCGAAGGCCAAGGCGATGCTGGCCAAGCTGTCGGCGCAGAACCGCTTCGCCCTGGCCTTCCGCACCCACAACATGAAGACCGAGGCCGGCCGCAGGAAGAAGATCGAGACCTTCGTCGCCATGCTGGAGCGCGGCGAGACGATCCATCCGCAGAAGAACCGTTAGGGCGGGGCGCCTCCGCGCCGTTCCGCTGGACTTCTCCCGACGAACACGGCATAAGCGCCCCCTCGCGAAAGCCGGGACTCTACCGATGCGGCGTTGTGTAACGCCGCCCGAGACCCTATTTTGCGATAACCAAGGCTCATAGCCCGAGGAATTCATGGCCCGCGTCACCGTCGAAGATTGCGTCGAGAAGGTCCCGAACCGCTTCGCTCTGGTCCTGCTGTCCGCCCACCGGGCGCGCGGCATCTCGGCCGGCGCCTCGCTGCTCGTCGATCGCGACAACGACAAGAACCCCGTCGTCGCCCTGCGCGAGATCGCCGACGACGTGGTCGATCACGAGGGCCTCAAGGAACAGCTGATCACCACGCTGCAACGCGTCGATGAGCACACCGAAGCCGAGGAAGAGGCCGAAACCCTCGCCCTGCTGGCCGATCCCACCCACATGCAGATGAGCGAACTCGAACTCGTTCGCGCCCTGCAGAGCGACCGCGACGGCGGTCAGGAGGAGCGGTACTGAGCCCCGACGGCGCAGACCCTCTGATCCTTGAAGCGGCGCCCGCCGCCGCTCCGTCCGAACGCGCGCCCGATCCTGGATCGGGCGCGTCGTCGTCTGTGGCCCCGGCCGCTCCCCCCGCCAATGATGGCCCGGCGCCGACCCCCGCGCCCAAGCCGCGCCAGAAGTTCCTCCGCCAGTACGAGCTGATCGAGCGCGTCCACGCCTACGATCCGACGGCCGACGAGGCCCTGCTGAACCGGGCCTATGTCTACGCCATGCGCATGCACGGCTCGCAGACCCGGGCCAGCGGTGACCCCTACTACGCCCACCCGATCGAGGTGGCCGGCATCCTCACCGAATACCGGCTGGACACCGCGACCATCGTCACGGCCCTGCTGCACGACGTGATCGAGGACACCCCGGTCACCAAGGAGGAGATCTCCAAGCTGTTCGGCGAGGAGATCGCCGAGCTGGTCGAGGGCGTCACCAAGCTGTCGAAGCTGGAGCTGCAGGCCGAGCACGCCCGCCAGGCCGAGAACCTGCGCAAGTTCATCCTGGCCATTTCCAAGGACGTCCGCGTCCTGCTGGTCAAGCTGGCCGACCGTCTGCACAACATGCGGACGCTGCATTTCATCAAGAGCCAGGCCAAGCGCGAGCGGATCGCCCGCGAGACGCGCGACATCTACGCGCCCCTGGCCCGCAACATCGGCTGCCATCGCATCTGCACGGAGTTGGAGGAGCTTTCGTTCGAGCACACCAATCCGGTGGCCCGCAACGCGATCATCCGGCGCCTGGACACCCTGCGCGCCGAGCAGGGCGGGGCGGTGGCCCTGGTCAGCCAGGAAATCTCGGCCCGCCTGGAATCGGCCGGCCTGCCGGCCCGGGTCTTCGGCCGCGAGAAGTCGCCCTATTCGATCTGGCGCAAGCTGCAGCGCAAGTCGATCGGCTTCTCGCAGATGTCCGACATCTACGCCTTCCGCGTGATCGTCGACTCCGAGGAAGACTGCTACCGCGCCCTGGGCGTCGTGCATCGCGCCTGGTCCAGCGTGCCCGACCGCTTCAAGGACTTCATCTCGACCCCCAAGCGCAACAACTACCGTTCGCTGCACACCACGGTGGTGGGGCCGCGCGGCATGCGCATCGAGATGCAGATCCGCACCGAGGCCATGGACCGGGTCAACGAGGACGGGGTGGCCGCCCACTTCCGCTACAAGGACGCCTCGTACGGCCTGGACCTGGAAGGCATGGAGGCCGCCGGCGGCCGCGATCCGCTGGCCAACCTGCGCCAGCTGGTCCAGGTGCTGGAGCACGGCGGCGACGCCGAGGAACTGGTCGAGCACGCCAAGCTCGAGATGTTCCTGGACCAGGTGTTCGTGTTCACGCCCAAGGGCAAGCTGGTCAGCCTGCCGCGGGGCGCCATGCCCCTGGACTTCGCCTATGCGGTCCACACCAGCGTCGGCGACACCTGCATCGGCGTGAAGATCAACGGCGAGCTCAAGCCGCTGCGCACCCTGCTCAACAACGGCGACGTGGTCGAGGTGGTGCGGGGCTCCAAGCCCGTGGTGCCGCCGGACTGGCGCTCGCTGACGGTGACGGGCCGCGCCCGCTCGGCCATCCGCCGCCACATCCGCCAGACCGAGAAGGAAGAGTTCCTGCGCCTGGGCCGGGCCTCGGTGGAGCAGGTGTTCGAACGGGCCGGCAAGAAGCTGAAGGACGTGTCGCTGCGGCCGATCCTGGAGCGCTTCGCCCTGGAGACCGAGGACGGGCTGTTCGACGCCGTCGGACGCGGCCGGGTCCTGCCCGGCCAGGTGCTGGAAACGGCCTTCCCGGGCATGAAGGACGCGGTGATGGCCGAGGCCACCGCGCGCCGCAAGATCGAGGGCGCCACGGCCGCCCGGCTCTATGTGCGCGGCGGCGGCCTGACCCCCGGCGTGTCGCTGCACTTCGCCCACTGCTGCAGCCCGGTGCCGGGCGACCGCATCGTCGGCATCGTGCGCGAGGACGGCGAGGGCCTGGACGTCCACACGATCGACTGCCCCAAGCTGGCCGAATACGAGGACCGCGAGGACCTCTGGCGCGACCTGAACTGGACGCCCGAGGCCGAGCGCGAGACCGTGTCGCTGGCCCGCCTGCACGCCACGATCGGCAACGCGCCGGGCGTGCTGGGCCAGGTCTGCACGATCATCGGCGAGGCCGGCGGCAATATCGTCAACCTGCGCATGCACCACCGCCAGAGCGACTTCTTCGACGTCGACATCGACGTCGAGGTGCGGGACGCCAAGCACCTGACCAACATCTCGGCGGCGCTGCGCACCTGCCCGACGGTCGAGACCGTGGACCGGACGCGGGGCTAGGGCCTCACTCCGCCGTCGACTTGGCGCGCAGCATCCGATCCACCCGCCCGGCCAGGTCCGCGACGGCGAAGGGCTTGGTCAGCACCTGCATGCCGGGCTGGATGTGGCCGTGGTTGAGGACCGCGTTCTCGGCGTAGCCGGTGATGAACAGCACCTTGAGGTCCGGGCGCAGCACCCGCGCGGCGTCGGCCACCTGGCGGCCGTTCAGGCCGCCGGGCAGGCCCACGTCGGTGATCAGCAGGTCGATCCGCGCTTCCGACTGCAGGACCTTCAGGCCCGCCGGGCCGTCCGCCGCCTCGGCGCAGGCGTAGCCCAGCTCGGCCAGGGTATCCATGATCAGCATGCGGATGGTCGGCTCGTCGTCCACCACCAGCACGGTCTCGCCGGCGCTGGCCTGGGGGAACGGGGCGAGGGGAAGGACCTCCTCGATCTCCTCGTCGCCGAAATGGCGGGGCAGGTAGACGCAGACCATCGTCCCGTGGCCCAGTTCGGAATAGATGCGGACGTGGCCGTGCGACTGCTTGGCGAAGCCGTAGACCATCGACAGGCCCAGGCCCGTGCCTTCGCCCAGGGGCTTGGTCGTGAAGAAGGGGTCGAACACCCGCTCCTGGATCGCCTTGTCCATGCCCACGCCGGTGTCGCTGACGCAGACGGTGACGTACTGGCCCGGCTCGATGCCCCGCTCGGCGGCGGCGCGGCGGTCCAGCCACGTGTTGCCGGTCTCGATGGTGATGCGCCCGCCGTCCGGCATCGCGTCGCGGGCGTTGATGCACAGGTTCAGAAGGGCGTTTTCCAGCTGGTTGGCGTCGACCAGGGTCGGCCACAGGCCGGCGGCGGCGACGGTCTCCACGGCGATCGAGGGCCCCACGGTGCGCCGCACCAGGTCGACCAGTTCGGTCATCAGCCGGTTGATCACGACAGGCTTGGGCGACAGTGTCTGGCGGCGCGAGAAGGCCAGCAGGCGATGGGTCAGGGCGGCGGCCCGCCGCGCGGCCCCCTGGCCGGCGGCCAGGTAGCGCTCGACGTCGTGGGTGCGGCCCTGGGACAGCCGCGTGCCGATCATCTCGAACGAGCCGGCGATGCCCGACAGCAGGTTGTTGAAGTCGTGGGCCAGGCCGCCGGTCAGCTGGCCCACCGCCTCCATCTTCTGGGCCTGCCGCAGGGCGTCCTCGGCCTCCTTCAGCCGCTCCTGCTCCAGCAGGCGCTCGGTGACGTCGTAGACGAACTGGTAGGCGCCGGTCCGTTCTCCGTGCTCGTCCCGCAGCACGCCGAACCGCATCTCGTAGCAGCGGCGGTCGCGGTCGGGCGAGCCGAACTCGGCGACCTCGACGAACTCCTCGCCGGCCAGGGCGCGGGCCCAGACCTCGCGCACCTGGGCCTGGTTCTCGGGCTGGTCGGCCAGCAGGTCCAGCATGCTGTCGCCGACGCTGGGCCGAAGCCCGAAGATCCTTTCGAACTCGCGCGCGGCCGCCCCGTTGATGGCCAGCCAGCGGAAATCGAGATCGGCCACCTGGACGAAGGCGTTGGTGCCCTCGACGATGTCGGCCAGGATCCTGCGTTCGGCCAGGGCGGAGGCGACGCGGGCCTCCAGCGTCTCGTTCAGCTGGCGCAGGGCCAGTTCGGCCTTGCGGCGTTCGGTGACGTCCTGGAACAGCACCGCCACCTGCCGGCGGCTGGGCGGTTCGATCCGGAACGACGACAGCGACAGGTGGCGGCCGGTGGCGATCAGCTCCTGCTCGAAGCGGATCGGCTGGCCGGTCCGCAGCACGGCGCCGTAGCGCTCGACCCAGCTGTCGGCCTCGTCGCCGACCATCTCGCGCAGCTTCTGCCCGACCACGTCGGGGATGCCGGCGTGACGGGCGTAGGCGGCGTTGGCGTCCACGTGGACATAGTCGCTGAGCGGCCCGTGCGGGCCGTCGAAGAACTCGATGATGCAGAAACCCTCGTCCATCGAGTCGAACAGGGTGCGGTACTGCCGCGCGTCCTCGTCGCGCTTGCGCAGCGACAGCCGCAGGTCCAGCTGGCTCATCACCTGGCGGGCCAAAACCTGCAGGGTGCGCTGCTGCAGGGCGGTCAGCGCCTTGGGTTCGGTGTCGAGCACGCACAGGGTGCCGATCGGCAGGCCCTCGGGCGTCTTGAGCAGGGCACCGGCGTAGAAGCGCAGGCCCGGCTGGCCCGTCACCAGCGGATTGCCCTGGAACCGCGCGTCGGTCGTGGCGTCCGGCACCAGCAGGAAGTCGTCCTCGAGGATGGCCTTGGCGCAGAACGAGGTCTCCAGCGGCGTCTCGCGCACGCCCAGCCCGACCTCGGCCTTGAAGAACTGCCGGTCCTCGTCGATCAGGTTGACCACGGCGATGGGCGCGCCGCAGATCTCGGCCGCCAGCTGGACGATCTCGTCGAAGGCGGCTTCGCGCGGCGTGTCGAGGATTTCGTAGCGGCGCAGCGCCTGGAGTCGTCGCGCCTCCCGCGTTTCCTGCTCGGCCCCTTCGGCCTCATCCTTGATGGTCACGACACCCGCCCCAGGCCTCTACGGCTTTCCCGACGCCATGAACCCCGCGCCGCCCGTCGGCTATGACGCTTAGCTTGGCGATGGGTTCCCGAAAATCCTATCCGACCGGCGCAGGCTCGTTCGTCGCCGCCAGGCGCAGGGTGTGCGACAGCTCCTCGACCGAATAGGGCTTGTGCAGCAGCGGGAAGCCGTGATGGGCGTCGGTGGCCAGCACGTGGCTGTAGCCGCTGGTCAGCACCACCCGGGTCGAGGGCCAGCGCGCCTTGACGATCCGCGCCAGCTCGACGCCGCCGATCCCGGGCATGACCACGTCGCTGAACACGATGTCGAACGTCGCGCCGCCCTCCAGCCGCGCCAGGGCCTCCACCGCGTTGCACGCCAGTTCGGTGCGGTAGCCCAGGTCCTGCAGCAGCTGGGTCGCGAACTCGCCGATCGCCGCGTTGTCCTCGACCACCAGGACGCGCCCGTCATGGCGGCTGCGGAGCGGTGCGCGCGAGGCGTCGGCGGCGCTTTCGACGCGCCGGGTGCGGGGCAGGTAGAGGGTGAAGGTCGAGCCGTGTCCCACGCGGCTTTCCACCGCCACGTCGCCGCCCGACTGCTTGGCGAAGCCATAGACCTGGCTCAGGCCCAGGCCGGTGCCTCGCCCCACCTCCTTGGTGGTGAAGAAGGGCTCGAAGATCCGCGCGAGGTCGTCCTCGGCGATGCCGTAGCCGCCGTCCGCCACGGCCACGGTGACGAAGTCGCCGCGGCTGGCCGCGTGGCCGCGGATGGCGGGGATCGCGTCGGCCGCGTCGATGCGGACCGCCAGAAGGCCTTCGCCGTCCATGGCGTCGCGGGCGTTGATGGCCAGATTGATCAGGGCGGTCTCGAACTGGTTGATGTCGGACTCCACGAAGCAGTCCTCGCACAGGGTCGAGATGTCCAGCCGGATGGGCGCGCCCAGGATCGACCGCAGCATGTCGCCCAGGGTCTCGACCTTGGTGGCGACGTTGAAGTGCTCGGGCTTCAGGGCCTGGCGGCGCGAGAAGGCCAGCAGCTGGCTGGTCAGCTTGGCGGCGCGGTCGGCCGTGTCCGAGATGGCGTCGATGTAGCGGCGGCGGCGGTCGATCGGCAGGTCGCGGCTGCGCAGCAGGTCGGCCGACGAGCGGATCACGGTCAGCAGGTTGTTGAAGTCGTGGGCGACGCCGCCGGTCAGCTGGCCGATGGCCTCCATTTTCTGGGCCTGGCGCAGGGCCTCCTCGGCCTGTTTCAGCGCCTGCGCCTGCTGCTTCTCGTCGGTGATGTCGCGGCCGTAGCCGTAGACCAGGCCGTCCTCGAAGGCGGTGTTCCACGAGATCCAGCGCACGCCGCCGTCCAGGGTGCGGTAGCGGTTCTCGAAGCCGGTGACCTGAGAGCCGTGGAAGACCGCCTCGAGCGCGTGGTCGGTGACGACGGCGTCCTCGTTCACGACGAAATCCGCGATGCGACGGCCGACCACGTCCTCGACGCGATGACCCAGGATGCGGGTCCAGGCCGGGCTGACCGATTGGAAGACGCCGTCACTATCGACCACCACCATCAGGTCGCGGGCGTTGGTCCAGATGCGGTCCGACCGTCGCCGCTCGTCCTCGACGTTGCGGGCCTGGGCGAAGGCCCCGGCCGCGCGGTCGGCGACCAGGGTCGCTAGGTCGCGCAGGCCCTGGTCGTCGCGACGGTGCGGGTTGAGGCCCAGCACCAGGATCGCCGCCGGCTCGCCGTGCGCGCTGGGGATCGGGACGATCAGGCTCTCGGTCGGCGGGATCGACCACGCGCCCGTCGGATAGGTCCCCTGGGGCAGGCGGAGTTGGACCGGGGCCGGGCCGATGTCCTCCAGCGGCCAACGACGCTGGAGCAGGTCGCGCCCTTCCTCGGTGGCCGAGCAACCGACCAGCCCGCCCAGTGGGTCGCTCACATAGGCCAGGGCGAAGGGGAAATCCTCGGTGTTGGCCGCCAGGGCGTCGCAGATCCCCTGCAGCACGGTGTCGTGGGTCACCGCGCCGATCAGGCATTCGCCCAGGCGACGCAGGGTCCCCAGCCGCCGCTCGCTGATCACCCGCTCGGTCTCCTCGGTGACCACGCACATCAAGCCCTTGATGTCGGTCCCCTCGCGCAGCGGGCTGTAGGAGAAGGTGTGGTAGGTCTCCTCGGGATAGCCGCTGCGCTCGAGCAGCAGCAGCAAGGCCTTGTTCCAGGTGGGGACGCCCTGGCGCACCGAATGGACCTGGGCCTCGACGTCGGCGTAGACCTCGCGCCAGACCTCGTGGAACGGCCGGCCCAGGGCCGTCGGATGCTTGATCCCCAGGGTCGGGATGTAGGCGTCGTTGTAGAAGAAGCGCAGGTCGTCGCCCCAGCCCAGCCACATCTCGAACCGCGAGGTCAGCATCATGGCCAGCGGCGTCTTCAGGCCGGTGGGCCAGGTCTCGGGCGGGCCCAGGGGCGAGTCGGACCAGTCCGCCTCGCGCATCCGGCGCGCCATGTCGCTGTCGCCCGGGAAGACCTGGGCGAGCGTCAGGCTCCTGTCGAGAGGCATGAGGTCCACGAGGGTTCCAGCGACGCGGCGAACAGCTTCGCTATAACGCCGCTTGCTGGAAAAAGCTCCGGCCCTAGGCGCGTACGGCCGCGTGCAGGGTCTTCAGCGTCTTGAGCAGGCCCGCCGCGTCGGTGAGGGGCAGGCAGCTGGGACCGTCGCACAGGGCCTTGTCGGGATCGGTGTGGAATTCAAGGAACACGCCGTCGGCGCCGGCCGCCACGGCGGCCTTGGCGATGATCGGTACGCCCTCGCGGCGGCCGCCCGTCGAGCCGCCGCTGGTGCGCGGGTCGGCGCCCGGCAGCTGGACGGCGTGGGTGGCGTCGATGGTCACCGGCACGCCCAGGCTCTGCATCTGCCCGATGCCCAGCATGTCGACCACCAGGTTGTTGTAGCCGAACGAGGCGCCGCGCTCGCACAGCACGATCTGCAGGTCCGGCGCGGCCTCGCGGGCCTTGTGGACGATGTTCTTGCAGTCCCAGGGAGCGATGAACTGGGCCTTCTTGACGTGCAGCCAGCCGCCCTGGGCGGCGGTGGCGCGCGAGGCGGCCACGATCAGGTCGGTCTGGCGGCACAGGAAGGCGGGGATCTGCACCAGGTCGGCGACGGCGGCGACCGGCTCGGCCTGGTCGACCTCGTGGATGTCGGTGGCGATCGGCACGTCCAGCTTGGCCTTGACCTCGGCCAGCATGGCCAGGCCGTCCTTCAGGCCCGGACCGCGGTAGCTGGTGATCGACGAGCGGTTGGCCTTGTCGAAGCTGGCCTTGAACACATAGGGCAGGCCCAGCTCGGCGGTGACCGCCTTGAGCTCGCGCCCGACCTCCAGGGCCAGGTCCAGGTTCTCCAGCACGTTCAGGCCGGCGATCACGGCCAGAGGCTGGCCGGCGCCCATCGAGATGTTCCAGCGCTTGAGGGTGACGACGGACATGGCGGTGTTCCTGGGGAAGACGATTTGCGGCCGCTTATGCCCGCTCTAAACCTTTGAAGCCAGGGCGGCGACCGCGTCGAGCGTCGCGGCGGTGAGGGGCGAGGGCAGGGCGCCCAGCGGGAACCAGCCCCAGTCGGCCAGGGCCTGCGGCTCCTGGATCGCCGGTTCGCCCACGCAGCCGTCGGCGCGGTAGGTGACGGCCACCCAGTGGCTGTCGTCGGCGATCATGTCGGTGACGCACAGCACGGGACCGGCGACGATGGTGATCCCCAGCTCCTCCAGGATCTCGCGTTCGGCGCAGGTCCGGCCGCTCTCGCCCCAGTCCAGCTTGCCGCCGGGTTGGCCCCAGTGGCCAGCCTCGGGCTGCCGCTTGCGCTGAACCAGCAGGATGCGGCCCTGGCCGTCGAGGATGGCGGCGCCGCAGCCTATGCGAGGGCGGAGAGGGACGGATGATTCATCGGACATGCGTCCTTCCCTACACCGGCCTGCGCGTCGCGCCAGTCCAGGGTCTCGCCGATCTTGGCGAAGGCGGCCGCGACACGGTTCATGTCGGCCAGGCGCTGATAGACGTCGGCGTGGACGGAACCGTCCGCGCGCATGGCCAACAGGTCGAGTTCGGCGGCCTTGTGGAAGAGGTTGGCCGAGGTCGCGACGGTGTATTCGGTCATGGGAAGCCCCTGGGTCGTCCCGCCCCGCGCACGCGGGGACCACACCACAGCGCGCGAGCTTCGCCGTTGTTCCCTTCTCGGGCGATCCGGCGCGTCGCGGTTTGTAGACTCGCACGGGTTCGCTATATCCACCTCTCATGACCAACGACGACGTCCTCGACGAATTCCGCGCCGCCGGCGCCCTGCGCGAAGGCCACTTCGTGCTGTCCTCCGGCCTGCACAGCCCCGTCTTCCTGCAGAAGAACCTGGTGTTCATGCGGCCCGAGCGCTGCGCGCGCCTCTGCAAGGCCCTGGCCGAGAAGATCGTCGCCACGGTCGGCAAGCCCGACGTGGCGGTGTCGCCGGCCGTCGGCGGGATCATCCCCGGCTACGAGACCGCCCGCTGGCTGGACGTCGCCTCGATCTATGTCGAGCGCGAGGGCGGCGGCTTCAAGTTCCGCCGCGGCTTCCACCTCGAGCCCGGCCAGAAGGTCGTGATGGTCGAGGACATCGTCACCACCGGCCTGTCGTCGCGCGAGTGCATCGCCGCGATCCAGGAAGCCGGCGGCGAGGTGATCGCCGCGGCCTGCATCGTCGACCGCTCGGGCGGCAAGGCCGACGTCGGCGTGCCGCTGGTGGCCCTGGCCAGCCTGGAAGTCCCGGCCTATCCGGCCGACGCCCTGCCGCCCGAACTGGCCGCCATCCCGATCGAGGACCCGGGCAGCCGGCGTCTGAAGGGCTGACCGGCATGCTGCGGCTCGGCGTCAACATCGACCACGTGGCCACGATCCGCAACGCGCGCGGGTCCAGCTATCCGGAACCGGTGCGGGCCGCCGAACTGGCCCTGGCGGCCGGCGCCGACGGCATCACCGCCCACCTGCGGGAAGACCGTCGCCACATCAGCGACGCCGACATCGCCCTGCTGACCGACCTGTGCCTCAAGCGCGGCAAGCCGCTGAACTTCGAGATGGCGGTCACCGACGAGATGGTCGGCATCGCCCTGCAGGCCCGCCCGCACGCCGCCTGCCTGGTGCCCGAGCGCCGCGAGGAGGTCACCACCGAGGGCGGCCTCGACGTCGTGAAGGGCGCCAACCGCATCGCCGACGCCACGGCGCGCCTGCGCACCGTCGGGGCGCGGGTCTCGCTGTTCATCGAGGCCGATCCGGTCCAGATCCGCGCCTCGGTCGAGGCCGGGGCCCAGGTGGTGGAACTGCACACCGGCGCCTATTGCGACGCCGCCCGCGAGGGCCACGCCGACAAGGCCGCCGCGATCCTGGAGCGCCTGAAGGCCGGCGCCGCCCTGGCCGCCGACCTGGGCCTGGAAGTCCACGCCGGCCACGGCATCGACTACGCCACGGTCAAGCCGATCGCCGCCATCCCGCAGATCGCCGAGCTGAACATCGGCCACTTCCTGATCGGCGAGGCGATCTTCGTGGGCCTGCCCCAGGCCATGCAGCGCATGCGGGCGCTCATGGACGCGGCTCGCCTGGAGCAAGCGGCGTGATCATCGGGATCGGCTCGGACCTGTGCGACATCCGCCGGATCGAGAAGTCCCTCGAGCGCTTCGGCGACCGCTTCACCAACAAGGTCTTCACCGAGATCGAGCGCAAGCGGTCCGAGCGCAAGCCCGACCGCGCCTCCAGCTACGCCAAGCGCTTCGCCGCCAAGGAGGCCTGCTCCAAGGCCCTGGGCACGGGGCTGAAGGGCGGGGTGCACCTGGCGGGCATGGGCGTGGTCAACCTGCCGTCCGGCAAGCCGACCATGGCCCTGACCGGCGGCGCGGCCGAGCGCCTGGCCAGGATGGTCCCCGAGGGCATGACCCCGGTGATCCACCTGTCCCTGACCGACGACCATCCCTACGCCCAGGCCTTCGTGATCATCGAGGCGGTGCCGACGGTCTAGGCCCCCGCCTTGCACCTCCGATCCCGGAGCGCCTGAAACGGCGCCGTTCTGGGACGGGGGACCCACATGGCGATCTGGAGCGATATCGAAGGCAAGCAGGCCCAACCGGCGCGTCGCAGGCGCCAACTGATGCCCTGGCAGCAAAGGCCGTTCGCCTGGCTGCTGGTCGGCTGGGGCTTCTTCGCCCTGGTGCTGGCGGCGGTGTTCGCCACAATTTGAGCCCGTATCGCACGGTCAAGCTGTGAGGGGGCGCTGCGTCGCCACGCCCTCGCCATGAAGGCGAGTTAACGGGCGCCGCGCTTGCCCCCGTCGTAAACCCCGTCTAGCTAGGCGCGTCGGGTTCGCCCGCAGCCCATTCCGTCGAGAGCCCTACAGCGCATGACCGAAGCCGCCGACATCGAAACCCCCGACGACAAGGCCGGGGCGGTCAAGGAGTTCATCGAGATCGTCAAGACGGTCGCCTACGCCCTGGGCATCGCCCTGGTGCTGCGGGTGCTGCTGTTCCAGCCGTTCACGATCCCGTCGGCCTCGATGGAGCCCAACCTCTACCAGGGCGACTACATCATCGTCTCGAAGTACAGCTACGGCTGGTCCAAGCACTCGATCCCGTTCAGCCCGGGCCTGTTCGACGGCCGCATCCTCGGCAAGGCGCCCAGGCGCGGCGACATCATCGTCTTCAAGCTGCCGCGCGACCCGCACGTCGACTACATCAAGCGCCTGATCGGCCTGCCCGGCGACAAGGTCCAGGTGCGCGGCGGCGTGGTCTACATCAACGGCAAGGCCCTGGAGCGCAAGGAGCTGCCCTCGGCCCTGGTCGACACCGGCTACGGCACCATCCGCGCCGGCCGCTTCGAGGAGACCAATCCCGAAGGCCGCAAGTACGCCACCCAGGACTACGGCCCCGACAGCGAGGCCGACAACACCGGCGTCTATACGGTGCCCGAGAACTGCTACTTCTTCATGGGCGACAACCGCGACAACTCGCTGGACAGCCGCTTCGACCCGGGCGTCTCGGCCTTCAAGACCGGTTCGGGCGCCTGCAAGTGGGACTTCGCCAACGACCAGTACATCGGCATGCAGGAAGGCGTGGGCTTCGTGCCGGCCGAGAACCTGGTGGGCCGCGCCCAGCTGATCCTGCTGTCGTGGAACGCCGACGCCCACCTGTTCAAGCCGTGGACCTGGTTCCTGGACGCCCGTCCGAGCCGCTTCTTCCGCGTCCTCAAGTGACAGACCGGCGCGCCGTCGCCGTCGGCGACCTGGAGCGCCGGATCGGTCACACGTTCCAGGACCGCCAGCTGCTGGAGCTGGCCCTGACCCACGCTAGCGTGGGCGACGGGGCCAAGAAGACCGGCGACAACGAGGTGCTGGAGTTCATCGGCGACCGCGTGCTGGGCCTGCTGGCCGCCGAGGCCCTGGCCGAGCGCTTCCCCAAGGCCAAGGAAGGCGAGCTGGCCCCGCGCCTGAACGCCCTGGTCAGCCGCGAGACCTGCGCCCGGGTGGCCCGCGCCGCCCAGCTGGGCCCGGCCCTGCGCCTGTCGGCCTCGTCCAGCAAGATCGGCGGCCGCGAGACCGACTCGATCCTGGCCGGCGCCGCGGAGGCCCTGATGGCGGCGCTGTACCGCGACGGCGGGCTGGAAACGGCGCGCCGCGTGTTCCTGGACCTGTGGACCGACGAGTTCGAGCGCGCCAACCAGGGCAAGCCCCGCGACCCCAAGACCGCGCTGCAGGAATGGGCGCAGGGCAAGGGCAAGCCGCTGCCGTCCTATCGCGTCCTGGATCGTACGGGCCCGGACCACGCGCCGGTGTTCACCGTCGAGGCCTCGGTCAAGGGCGTCGACCCCGCCATCGCCAAGGGCAAGTCGCGGCAGGAGGCCGAGAAGGCCGCCGCCAAGGCGCTGCTGGAGCGGGAAGGGGCGGGGGGCTAGCGGACATGAAGCGCCGTTCCGCGGCCGATCGGGAGGAAAACTTTCGACGCATGGCGGAAGCCCGCGATGGGGTGACACTTCCGCCAGACTTCGATGAACAGTTTGAGAAATGGAGGGCCAAGCGTCGCCTTCACTTTCGTCTGCTGATCGTCTTGGTCATCCTCGCTGTCCTAACCGCCGGCGGTGGGTTGGCCCTGTACCTGCGCCACCTCGATTTCCTCAACCACTACGCTTGCGCCGAGAACAGCGGCAGTTGGATCGACGGGCGTTGTCAGCGCTTGCCCTAACCGTAGGTCGCCCCCGAGCCCCATCGGTGCTACACGCACGCGCAATGACTGAACATACCCCCGAACAAAACACCCGCGCCGGGTTCGCCGCCATCATCGGCGCTCCGAACGCCGGCAAGTCCACCCTGGTCAACCGCATGGTCGGCGCCAAGGTCTCGATCGTCACCCAGAAGGTCCAGACGACGCGCTTCCCCGTGCGCGGCGTGGCCATCACCGGGAACACCCAGATCGTCCTGGTCGACACCCCTGGCATCTTCACCCCGCGCCGCCGCCTGGACCGCGCCATGGTCCGGTCCGCCTGGGCCGGCGCCGAGGATTCCGAGGTCGTCGTCCACCTGGTCGACGTGCAGGCCGAGCTGGCCGTGCGCGAGCGCCGCGCCACGCCGGGCGAGCACCGCTCCAGCCAGGACGTCCAGACCATCATCGAGGGCATCAAGGCCGCCGGCCGCCAGGTGATCTTGGCGCTGAACAAGATCGACGGCGTCAAGCGCGACACCCTGCTGGCCGTCACCCAGGAGCTGTTCGACACCGGCGCCTATTCGGAAGTCTTCATGATCAGCGCCTCCACGGGCGCGGGCGTCGACGATCTGATGGCCAAGCTGGCCTCGCTGATGCCGGAGGGCCCCTGGCTCTATCCGGAAGACCAGACCGCCGACCTGCCGGCCCGCCTGCTGGCCGCCGAGATCACCCGCGAGAAGATCTATCTCCGCGTCCACGAGGAGCTGCCCTACGCCGCCTCGGTCGAGACGACCGCCTTCCAGGAGCGTCCCGACGGCAGCGCCCGCATCGAGCAGACCATCTATGTCGAGCGCGACGGCCAGCGCGCCATCGTCCTGGGCAAGGGCGGCGAGGTGATCAAGTGGATCGGCAAGGCCTCCCGCGAGGAGCTGGAGGACATCCTCGACCGCAAGGTCCACCTGTTCCTGCACGTGAAGGTCAAGGAGAACTGGGCCGAGGAACGCGGCCTGTTCAACGACATGGGCCTGGATTTCGACGTCTAGGGAAGGCCCTCCAAAAAGGGTGTCATCCCGGAAGCCTCGCAGAGGCTGTCCGGGACCCAGGGGCGGCCGCACCGCATTCGCCCAGTCCCCTGGGTCCCGGCTCTCCGCTTCGCTGCGGCCGGGATGACAACGTTTTTGACCGAGCCTTGATTTGGCGATACGCGCCCCGATCTCAGCGCGACAACAAGCAGGGAAGCAGCGCCGCCGTGACCAAACTCGACACCGCCATCACGCCCGCTTCCGCTTCGGTCGATCTCGACGCCTATTTCGCCCGCATCGGCTATGACGGCCCGCGCGAGCCGACCCTGGCGGTGCTGCGCGCCCTGCACCAGAAGCACCCGGACGCCATCGCCTTCGAGAACATCGACGTCCTGCTGGGCAAGGCGATCAGCCTGGATCCGGCCGCCATCGACGCCAAGCTGATCACGGCCCGGCGCGGGGGCTACTGCTACGAGCAGAACGGCCTGTTCAAGCGCGTGCTGACGGCCCTGGGCTTCGAGGTCGGCGGCCTGATGGCGCGGGTGCTGTGGATGGTCCCCGAGCACCTGCCGCCGCGTCCGCGCTCGCACATGGTGCTGGCCGTGCGGGTTCCGGGCGACGACACGGTCTGGCTGGCCGACGTGGGGTTCGGCGGCTGCGTGCTGACCGCGCCCCTGCGGCTGTTTTCCGACGAGGTGCAGGCCACGCCCAACGGCGACTTCCGCATCCTGCCGGTCGACGAGCTGGGCGGCGAGCGGCAGGTCCAGGCCGACTTGTCGGGCAAGTGGGCGGCGACCTACCAGGTGGCCCCCAGCGGCCTTTGGGCCGACCAGGACTACGAGCAGGCCAATTTCTACACCTACGCCCATCCCGCCTCGCACTTCACCTGGAGCCTGACGGCGGGTCGGGTGACGCCCGACGCGCGCTACGCCCTGAAGAACAACCGCCTGACGCACCGCGACGCGGCCGGCGCCCTGGTCGAGCAGCGCGACCTGTCGGCCGACGAGCTGGAAACGGCCCTGCGCGACGTGATCGGCCTGCCGGTCCAGCCCGAATGGCGGCCGCTGATCGAGAAGATCGTGGCCTGGGGCGCGCCGGCCTAGGAGCAGGCCTCGCACGGGGCGGCGATCGGCGCCTTGCGCTCGCGCCGTGCGGCGAGGACCAGGCCCACGCCCAGGGCGGCGGTCAGGGCGGCGTAGGCCGCGGCGCTGACCGGCCCCAGGCCGTCCACCAGCACGCCGCCGAAGACCGCGCCCATGGCGATCGCCACCTGGAAGGTCGAGGTCAGCAGGCCTCCCGCCAGCTCGGCCTGGTCGGCGGCTTCCGAGGTGGCCCACGACTGGAAGCCGACGGGCAGCATGGCGAAGGCGAAGCCCCAGACGGTCAGGGCCGCCGCCGCGACCAGCGGCCAAGCGCCCAGGGTGACCAGCGCGACGGCCGCGACGGCGACCAGGCCCGCCCCGCCCAGCACGGCCAGGCGAGGATCTCGCTCGGCCAGGAAGGCGCCGGCGAAGTTGCCGAAGAAGCCGGCGACGCCGAAGGCCAGCAGCACCAGCGAGATCGCGCCGACCTCCAGGTGCGTGACCTGCTCCAGCACCGGCCGCACATAGGTGAAGCCCGCGAAGTGGCCGGAGATCACCAGCAGCACGCCGACCAGCGCGACCGCGACGCTGGGCCGGCGCGCCACCTCCAGCAGGCCGCGCAGGCGCGGCGGGGCCGTCGGGGCCAGTCTCGGCAGGGTCAGCACCTGGGCCAGGAGGGCCAGCCCTCCGACCACGCCGGCGATCACGAAGGCCGCCCGCCAGCCCAGGGTGTCGCTGACATAGGCGCCGACCGGCGCGGCCGAGACCGTCGCCACCGACACGCCCGTGAAGACGATCGACATCGCCCTGGGAAGAGCTCGGGCTGGCACGAGGCGCATGGCCAGGGCCGCGGCCATCGACCAGAAGCCGCCCAGGCTGGCGCCCAGCAGGATTCGGGCGACCAGGGGGGTCGGCAGGTTGGCGGCGAAGACCGTCAGCAGGTTCGAGGCGCAGAGCAGCCCCATCGGGCCCAGCAGCACCAGCCGCCGGTCCAGGCGTCCGGTCAGCACCGGCGTCAGCGGCGCGGCGATCGCCCCGACGACGGCCGTGGCGGTGACCGCTTGCCCCGCCGCGCCGACACTGACGCCGAGATCGGCCGCCAGGGGCGTCAGCACGCTGGCCGGCAGGAATTCGGAGGTCACCAGGGCGAAGACGCCCAGGGCCAGGGCGCCGATCGCGGTCCAGAGGGCCGGTGTTTCAGGCTCGCCGATCGGGCTCGAAGCGTCCTGCGTGGGTCGGGCGATGGTCGAGCCGTCCATGGCGATCTCCGGCGGCCGCCCCCCTGGGGCGGTTCAAGCAACTGTGGCCGCTGAGATAGGGCTGCACCGAGCCGGCCGCCCGGGCGCCCTGAGTCCAAATTTCCCCGGAGTGCGTCCAGCATTTCTGGGTGGCCAGGCGCATGGCCTGGCTCGCAGCAGCGAGGCTCAAGTCAGGGTTCAGGGATTCGAATATGGAGCGTGCGGCCGCGCCTAGACTCCCGGCGGCGGCCGCGACCAGCTCTGGTGGGGCAGGGGCTCGGGCGGGAAGTCGAACAGCCGCCGCCGCAGGCGCTCGGCGTTGTTCAGGTGCTCCTCGATGGCGTCGACGTCGGATTGGCGGGCGAACATCAGGTTGTCGCCGTCCGAGCGCCACAGCCCGTCGGCCTTGGCGAAGACGTCCAGGGCGGCCAGGGTCTCGGCATAGGTCCGGTCGCGCAGGTCGGCCTCGGCGCCGTGGCGGGCGACAGCGACCTTGGTGTCCTCGTCCAGCCGGGCCAGGACGTAGTCGCGGACCAGCGGCGGCGGGTCCGCGCGCCGCAGGGCTTCGTCGATCGCGACCCGGGTCTCCTTCCAGCGCCTGGCGTCGTCGATCTCGGCCTGGGCGACGGCGTCCAGGGTCCCGCGCAGGCGGGCGGTCAGGGCGCGGACGTCGGCGGGCGAGCCGATGGTCACCGGCGAGACCACCAGCCGCTGGTCGGTGGCCTTCAGCCGAGGGTTCAGGACGGACAGGGCGGCCGTGTCGCCGGCCCGGTCCTTGGCCGCGATCGCCGCCAGCTCGGTCTTCAGGCCCGGCACGGTGGCCCAGGCCTCGCGGGCCTTGTGCAGGTCGATCTGGTGCTCGACCGTGCGCACGCCGTGCAGGACCACGGGCGACAGCAGCGAGGCGGCGAAGACGCACGGCGCCAGGATGTTGAAATAGATCGGCCCCCGGGTGGCGTCGCGCGAGCGGACATAGCCGAAATAGAGCAGGGCCCACAGCGCCAGGCTGATCAGGGCGCAGGGCACGATGCTGAACAGGAACCGGGTGTTGATCAGGTCCGACAGGTCGAAGCGTTCGCCGTCCAGGCCTTGCAGGCGCAGGCTGTAGGCGATCGCCAGGCCCATGCCGATCAGCACGGTCACGGCGAGGGCCGGCCAAGTGGCCGGCGGCTTGTCCAGCTTGCGGCTGTAGACGCGCGACGCGACCAGCGACTCTTCGCTCATGACCTGCACTCCCCCGCTGTGCGAGCTCCTGGCTAGCGGATCAACCTTAGGGCAGGCAATAGGCTTCGCGCGTCCGGAGGTGACGGCGGACTTTCGGCTCGGCGCCGGGATCGCGACGTCGTATGGAGAGTCCATGTTTTGTTCCGCGACCAAGACCGCCTGATGGAGTGGGAAGACGAGGCCTTCGTGCTGTCGGCGCGCGCCCATGGCGAGACCGGGGCGATCGTCGAGCTGTTGACCCAGGAGCGGGGCAAGTTCGCGGCCCACGTCTCGGGCGCGGCCTCGCGGCGGATGAAGCCGTTCCTGCAGGCGGGGGCCAAGGTCATCGCGCGCTACCGCGCCCGGGTCAGCGACCAGCTGGGGGCGGCCAGTCTCGAACCGATCGGCGAGGGGCCGGCTTCGCTGTTCGACGAGCCCCTGGCCCTGTCGGGCCTGTCGGCCGCCGCCGCCGTCGCCGCCGGGGCCCTGCCGGAGCGCGAGGCCCATCCCGGCGCGTTCCACGCCCTGGAGGCCCTGATCGCCGCCCTGGCCATCCCGGAGATCTGGCCGGCGGTCTATGTGCGGTTCGAGGCCGGGCTGCTGCAGGACCTGGGCTTCGGCCTGGACCTTTCGAAATGCGCCGCCACCGGCGCGCTGGACGACCTGGTCTATGTCAGCCCGCGCACCGGCCGGGCGGTCAGCCGCGAGGCCGGGCGGCCCTATCACGACAAGCTCCTGCCCCTGCCGCCGTTCATGCTGTCGGCCCAGGGCGGCCTGACCGACGGCGACGTCAAGGCGGGCCTGGACATCACGGGCCACTTCCTCGAGCAGTTCGTGTTCCACCCGCTGAACCGGCCGCTGCCGCCGGCTCGCGTCTGGCTGCTGGACCGGCTGGGCGAGGCGGGGAGGCTCTAAAAACTCCGCTCATCCCGGCGAATGCCAGGACCCAGATGGAATGGGTCTGGGGCTGACGCCAGGAGCGTAGAGTTCGTCCAGTCACCCACACCGCCTTTGGATCTGGGTCCCGGCATTCGCCGGGATGAGCGGCTTAAAGGGACGAACCGTCACAATGCGCGGCTATCGGGACTCGAGTTTCGGAGTCCCGCCATGTCCCTCGTCCTCGACCGCTACGCCCTGAACCGCCGCCGGCTGCTCAAGACCTTCGGGGCTTCAGCCGTCACCGCCCTGTCGATCCCGCTGATCGGCGAGCAGGCCTTCGCCCAGGCGGTGTTCGCCCAGTACCCGTTCCAGCTGGGCGTGGCCTCGGGCGATCCCTGGCCGGACGGCTTCGTGATCTGGACCCGCCTGGCCCCCGAGCCCTTCGAGATCGGCTACGGCATGCCGACGGCCCCGGTCGCCGTCGACTGGGAAGTGGCCGCCGATCGCGGCTTCAAGACCGTGGTCGCCAAGGGGACCGCCGTGGCGACGCCCGAGCTGGGCCACAGCGTCCACGTCGAGGTCGCGGGGCTCGAGGCCGGCCGCGACTACTGGTACCGCTTCATGGCCGGCAAGGAGCGCAGCCTGACCGGGCGGGCCCGCACCGCCCCGGCCGCCGGCGCCGCCCTGGACCGCGCCCGCTTCGCCGTCGTCGGCTGCCAGAACTACGAGCAGGGCTACTACACCGCCTTCCGCAAGATGGCGCAGGACGCCCCGGACTTCGTCTTCCACTACGGCGACTACATCTACGAGGGCCGCGGCAACCGGATGTGGAACAGCGCCGACGGCCCGCGCGAGAACGCCCGCCAGCACTTCGGCGGCGAGATCTACAGCCTGGACGACTACCGCCGCCGCTACGCCCAGTACAAGATGGACGCCGACCTGCAGGCCGCCCACGCCGCCGCGCCCTGGTTCGTGGTCTGGGACGACCACGAGACCGACAACAACTGGGTCTCCGACATCGACCAGGACGGCACCGATCCCAAGATCTTCAACCTGCGCCGCCAGGCCGCCGCCCAGGCCTATTACGAGAACATGCCGCTGAGGGCCTCGTCGTTCCCGGCCGGGACCTCGATCCAGATTTATCGCCGCGCCGCCTGGGGCAAGCTGCTGGAGCTGAACCTGCTGGACACCCGCCAGTTCCGCACCGACCAGCCGTGCGGCGACAAGCAGGTGGCCTGCGCCACCCTCGACCGCCCCGAGGCCGAGGTGATCGGCCTGAGGCAGGAGAAGTGGTTGGTCGATGGCCTGACCGCCTCGAAGGCCACCTGGAATGTCCTGGCCCAGCAGGTGATGATGATGGACCTGGACCGCGACCCCGGTCCGGGCGTGGTCGTCAATCCCGACAGCTGGGCCGGCTACCGCACGCCGCGCAACCGGCTGCTCAAGCAGATCCGCGACCGCAAGATCGCCAACACCGTGGTCCTGACCGGCGACGAGCACCAGAACTTCGCCGGCGAACTGCACCTGGACGGCGCCCATCCCGAGGGCCGGCCGATCGCCACCGAGTTCGTCACCACCTCGATCACCTCGGGCGGCGACGGCGTGGACCAGACCGAGACCTTCGCCAAGATCCAGGCCGCCAACCCGCAGTTGAAGTTCAACAACAGCCAGCGCGGCTACGCGATCTGCGACGTGACGGACAAGCGCTGGGTCACCGAGTTCAAGGTGCTGGACGCCGTCACCCGCCGCGACGGCGCCCTGACCACGCGCAAGAAGATGGCGATCGAGGCGGGCGATCCGCGCCTCGTCGAGGCCTGACGGGCAAACAGGAACAAAACGCGTTCGAAGGGGGGATTTGCCGCGCGGGATTGGCTAGGATGGCCGCCACGCGTAACGAATCTCCCCGATGAACAAACCAGTCCTACCTCCCCCCGGCGGCCCGGAAGACGGCCGCATCCTCGATGAGCCGCTGAGCGAGGCGCTTTCGAAGCGCTACCTGGCCTATGCGCTGTCGACGATCGGCTCGCGGGCGCTGCCCGACGTGCGTGACGGCCTCAAGCCCGTGCACCGTCGCGTGCTGCACGCGATGAACAACATGCGCCTCAACCCCGAAGGCGCCGCGCGCAAGTGCGCCAAGGTGGTCGGCGAGGTGATGGGTAACTTCCACCCGCACGGCGACCAGTCGATCTACGACGCCCTGGTCCGCCTGGCCCAGGACTTCGCCCAGCGGGTGCCGCTGGTCGACGGCCAGGGCAACTTCGGGAACATCGACGGCGATAACCCCGCCGCCATGCGCTACACCGAGTGCAAGATGACCGCCGCGGCCATGCTGCTGCTGGACGGCATCGACGAGGACGCGGTCGACTTCAAGCCGTCCTACGACGGCCAGGACGAGGAGCCGGTGGTCCTGCCGTCGGGCTTCCCGAACCTGCTGGCCAACGGCAGCTCGGGCATCGCCGTGGGCATGGCCACCTCGATCCCGCCGCACAACCCGGCCGAGCTGATCGACGCCTGCCTGCTGCTGCTGAGCAATCCCGACGCCACGACGGCCGAGATTCTGGAGCGTGTGCCGGGCCCGGACTTCCCGACCGGCGGCGTGATCGTCGAAGGCCGCGAGAGCCTGCTGGAGACCTACGAGACCGGTCGCGGCGGTGTGCGCACCCGCGCCCGCTGGGAGAAGGAAGACACCGGCCGCGGCACCTACCAGATCGTCGTCACCGAAATCCCGTACCAGGTGAAGAAGTCCGACCTGGTCGAGCAGCTGGCCGACCTGATCGACAGCAAGAAGGCCGCCCTGCTGGGCGACGTGCGCGACGAGAGCGCCGAGGACATCCGCCTGGTCCTCGAGCCCAAGTCCAAGAACGTCGAGCCCGAAGTGCTGATGGAGAGCCTGTTCAAGCTCTCGGCGCTGGAAAGCCGCTTCCCGGTCAACATCAACGTGCTGGACGCCAAGGGCACGCCGGGCGTGATGGGCATCAAGCAGTGCCTGATGGCCTTCCTGGCCCACCGCCGCGAGGTGCTGACCCGCCGGGCCCGCCACCGCCTGGCCAAGATCGAAGCCCGCCTGCACATCCTGGACGGCCTGCTGATCGCCTACCTCAATCTGGACGAGGTGATCCGCATCGTCCGCTACGAGGACGAGCCCAAGCAGAAGCTGATCGCGGCCTTCGCCCTCTCGGAGATCCAGGCCGACGCCATCCTCAACACCCGCCTGCGCCAACTGGCCAAGCTGGAGGAGATGGAGATCCGCCGCGAGCACGCCGAGCTGGTGGAAGAGCGCGACGGCATCCTGGGCATGCTGGCCAGCGACAAGAAGCAGTGGGACCTGGTCGGCACGGGCCTGCGCCAGGTGCGCGCCGTCCTGGTCAAGATCGCCCACCCGCACGACAAGCCGCGCCCGACGGGCGTGATCGGCCGCTCGATCTTCGCGGACGCCCCGGTGGTCGACGCCGAGGCGGCCATGGAGGCGATGATCGTGCGCGAGGCGATCACCGTGATCCTGTCGGACCGCGGATGGATCCGCGCCGCCAAGGGCAAGATCGAAGACCCGTCCGAACTGAAGTTCAAGGAAGGCGACAAGCTGGGCTTCCTGGCCCCGGCCGAGACGACCGATAAGCTGCTGCTGTTCACCAGCGACGGCCGGTTCTTCACGATCAGCTGCGCCAACCTGCCGTCGGCGCGCGGCCACGGCGAACCCGTGCGGATGATGATCGACCTCGACGACAAGGTGAAGATCATCGACATGTTCCCGTTCAAGGCCGGGCGGAAGCGCTTCCTGGCCTCGAAGCAGGGCTACGGCTTCCTGATGCCGGAAGAGGAGGCGATCGCCAACCGCAAGGCCGGCAAGCAGGTGCTGACGGTCGACGCGGCCGGCGCGGCCTTCTGCCTGGAAGCCGTCGGCGACCAGGTGGCGGTGATCGGCGACAACGGCAAGATCCTGATCTTCCCGCTGGAGGAGCTGCCGGAAATGCCGCGCGGCAAGGGCGTCAAGCTGCAGGCCTACCGCGAGGGCGGCCTGCGCGACGCGATCTCGTTCAACACCGAGACGGGCGCCTTCTGGATCGACACCGCCGGCCGTCGCCGCGACTGGCTTGAGTGGAAGGACTGGATCGGCCGTCGGGCCGGGGCCGGCAAGCTGTCGCCCAAGGGCTTCCCGACGTCCAAGCGGTTCCGGCCGAAGTGATGACCGGGACCGCCGCGAGCGCCGCGCTTTGGGCGGTCCCGGATATCCGCTAGGCTTCATCCGGGATGACAGGATCTGATCGCATGAATGCGGTGCTCAAGCGCACCGCCGGCGCCGTGGCCGCCTTGTTCGGCCTGGCCGCCGCCGGGGCCGCGGGCGCCGCGCCGCCCTTGCCCCTGGCGGCCAAGCCGGAGACGGCGGGGTTCTCGGCCGAGAAGCTGCGCAGGCTGGACGAGACGATGCAGGCCCTGGTCGACCAGGGGCAGATCGCCGGCGGCGTCACCGTGCTGGGCCGTCACGGCCGGGTCGTGTCGCTGAAGACCTTCGGCAAGCGCAGCCTGGAGACCGGCGAGGCCATGCCCGCCGACGCCCTTTTCCGCATCCGCTCGGAGACCAAGGCGGTCACCGGCGTGGCGATGCTGATCCTCTATCAGGAGGGGCGGTGGCGGCTGGACGATCCGATCACCGAATACCTGCCCGAGCTGGCCGAGCTGCGCGTGGCCTCGGGCGTCGACGCCGCGGGGCGGCCGATCCTGACCCCGGTCAGCCGGCCGCCGACCATGCGCGAGCTGATGACCCACACGGCCGGCTTCGCCTACGGCCTGGCCGACGATCCGGCCAGCCTGGCCGACCAGGCCTATTTCCGGGCCGGGGTCCTGCAGTCCGACACCCTGGACCATCTGGCGCGCAAGGTGGGCATGCTGCCGATGTACGCCCAGCCGGGGACGATGTGGCGCTACAGCGTGGCCGCCGACCTGCAGGGGCTGATCGTCGAGCGCCTGTCGGGCCAGACCCTGCCGGTGTTCATGGAGGAGCGGATCTTCCGTCCCCTGAAGATGAAGGACACGGCCTTCTGGGCCCCGCCCGAGAAGCTGCCGCGCCTGGCGGCGCTGTATGACGGCGACCCTGCGACCGGCAAGCTGATCCCGGCCGTCGAGGGGCCCTGGCGCGACGTCACCAAGCCGCCGGCCGCGCCGTCGGGCGGGGGAGGGCTGCTGTCCACCGCCGGCGACTTCGCGCGCTTCGCCCAGATGATCCTGAACGGCGGGACGCTGGACGGGGTGCGGATCCTGACGCCCGAGAGCGTGGCCCTGATGCGGCTGAACCACCTGCCGCCCAGCTTCCAGGTCACCACCAACGGCACCGCGGGGGTGCTGCGCCCCGACCAGAAGCCGTTCCCGTTCAGCGCCGGCATGGGCTACGGCCTGGACGTGGCGGTGGCGGTCGACCCGCGCCTGTCCGGCGCGCCGGTGGGGCCGGGCACGATCAGCTGGGGCGGCAGCGCCGGCACCTGGTTCTGGATCGACCCCAGCAACGACCTGTTCTTCATCGGCATGATCCAGCGCCTGGGCGGCGTGGGCTCGGGCCTGGACGCCACCACCCGCACGGTGGTCTACCAGGCGCTGGAGAAGCCGCCGGTCAAGGAAGCGCGGCTGAACACGTCGTCCCGCTGAACTGCGCGCTGATTTGGGCGCCGAAAGATTACAGGGTGTTCACTCTGTGAATACGGCGTCATGAAGCAGACGTAACGAGTATTCGTAGAGCAGTATCGGCATCCTACCCCTCGAAAGCGGCGCGGACGGCGTCGCCAAGACAGGGGAGGCCGGTATGGGCCAGTTCATCGCCAAGTTTTCGACGGTCGCCCTGCTGGGGCTGGCGGTCCTGCCGGCCCTGGGCCTGACCCAGGCCGCCCAGGCCGCGCCTGTCGCTTCCAGGTCGGAGGAGCCGGCCGTGCTGGCCCGCATCCCGGTCGGCGACCTGGACGTGTCCCGTCCCGACCACGCCCGCTTGCTGAAGGCCCGGGTCGACACCGCCACCGCCGCGGTCTGCGACGCCCGCATCCGGGCCCAGCGGCTGGACCGCTGGTCGGCCGCGGCCTGCCGCATCGATGTCCGGGACGAGGTCGCGTCCAAGCTGTCGGCCCCGCAACTCCGCGCCCTGCGCTCGGTCGGCGGCTGACCCCGAGATCCTCCCCCCTCCCGGGGAGGTGGCGGGAGCGCCGGACATGCCCTTGCCCGGCCGTTTTTCCCTCAGAGCGCTCGAATGGCGTCGCATGCTCCCAGCCCCAAAGGGAGACGCCCCGAGGCTCCCGCCCTTTCTTTCCCTCTCTCTTAGAGAGAGGGAGGGACCCGCCGCGAAGCGGTGGGAGGGTGAGTGGTTACAGTCTTTCAGGGTGGAGCGATGACGAAGACGGTTCTGCATTAGCGGCCCTATGGACGGCGGCGGTCTGGGTTCTTTCGAAAAGGCTCGAAGGCTCCGGGTTTGCCAGCCAACGGTGAAACCACTCACCCTCCCACCGCCTGACGGCGGCGGGCCCCTCCCTCTCTCTAAGAGAGAGGGGTTTAGGGCGCGCATCCCCGCCTCATCGCGAACCAACCCACTGATATCGCTGACCTAAATCTTTATTCCCCGCAGGGTTTCCCGGCGGCCGCATAATTGTCCCACCTCGACGCGGGAAAGGGCGCATGGCCAGCGACCGATGCGGCGGCGGGGGGCGATCGAGCGGGAAGCTCCTTCGGCGGTCCGAAAGGATCAAACCCCATCCATCTGGTGCCGGCTGGGCTCGGAACACGGATACAGCGTTGGATGGAGGCCGATTGAGCAGCAGGCGGGCTGTGACAGGCTCGCGGTCCGGGACCGGGTGTCGTTGACCTGGCCCGTCCGTCGGAGGCTTCAAGGCGGCGAGGTTCTAAGAGAACTCAGCGCCGTCGCGCTTCCGGATAACGACCGCGCGGAGCGAACGGGCTTCGTCGAAACGGTATTCTCAATTTCTTCCGGACGATGTCCGGCGCTCCGCAGCCCTTTCCATACCTTCAGCGAGAGATCGCGTGAGGCCGAGAAGCCGCGCGTGAAGACCCCCTCAGCCGCTTCGCGACAGCTCCCCCTGAGGGGGAGCATCCGCTCGGCCTAGATCCTCCCCCCTCAGGGGGAGGTGGCCCGGAGGGCCGGAGGGGGAAGGCACGGCGCTTTCGTTTCCGCCCTGGGCCTTCTATATGCAACCGCTCCTCGACTCCCCCGGAAGACCCATGGCCCGCATCCTGATCACCTCCGCCCTGCCGTACATCAACGGCATCAAGCACCTGGGCAATCTGGCGGGATCGATGCTGCCGGCCGACGTCTACGCCCGCTTCCAGCGCGCCCGCGGCCACGACACCCTCTACATCTGCGCCACAGACGAGCACGGCACCCCCGCCGAGCTGGCCGCCGCCGCCGCGGGCCAGGACGTCCAGACCTACTGCGCCGAGCAGCACGTGCTGCAATACGAGGTGGGCGTGAAGTTCGGCCTGTCGTGGGACTGGTTCGGCCGCTCGTCCTCGCCGCAGAACCATCGCCTGACCCAGCACTTCTGCGAGGTGCTGGAAGAGCGCGGCCTGATCGAGGAACGCGTCGACCAGATGGTCTATTCCATCGACGACAAGCGCTTCCTGCCCGACCGCTACATCGAGGGCACGTGTCCGCATTGCGGGTTTGAAAAGGCGCGCGGCGACCAGTGCGACAACTGCGGCAACCTGCTGGACCCGACCGACCTGATCAATCCGTACTCGGTGATCTCGGGCTCGCGGAACCTGGAGGTGCGCGACACCAAGCACCTCTATCTGCTGCAGACCAAGATGGCCGACCGCATCCGGACCTGGGTCGACGGCCACGCCGACTGGCCGCTGCTGGCCAAGTCGATCGCCTACAAGCACCTGGACGAGGGCCTGATCGACCGGGGCATCACCCGCGACCTTTCCTGGGGCATCCCGGTGACCAAGGGCGAGTTCCCGCGCCCGGGCTTCGAGGACAAGGTTTTCTACGTCTGGTTCGACGCCCCGATCGAATACATCGCCGCCACCCAGGAATGGGCGCAGGCCCAGCCGGACCGCGACTGGAAGTCGTGGTGGCGCACCGACGAGGGCGCGAACGACGTCCGCTACGTCCAGTTCATGGGCAAGGACAACGTCGCCTTCCACACCGTCAGCTTCCCGGCGACCATCCTGGGTTCGGAAGAGCCGTGGAAGAGCGTCGACATGCTCAAGGCCTTCAACTGGCTCAACTGGTACGGCGGCAAGTTCTCGACCTCGAACAAGCGCGGCGTGTTCATGGACGCGGCCCTGGAGATCCTGCCGCCCGACCTGTGGCGCTGGTACCTGACCTCGAACTCGCCGGAGAGCAGCGACACGGCCTTCACCTGGGAGCAGTTCGCCAGCGCCGTGAACCGCGACCTGGCCGACGTTCTGGGCAACTTCGTCAACCGCATCCTGAAGTTCACCGAGAGCAAGTTCGACGGCGTGATCCCGGAGGGCGGCGCGCCCGGCCCGCTGGAGGAGAAGCTGTTCGCCGACGTCTCCGCGCGCCTGGCGGACCTGGCCGAGCAGATGGACGCCATCGAGGTGCGCAAGAGCGCCCAGGCCCTGCGCGCCCTCTGGGTGGTCGGCAACGAATACCTGCAGGAAGCAGCCCCGTGGACGGCGATCAAGACCGACCGCGACCGCGCCGCCGTGATCGTCCGCACCGCCCTCAACCTGGCGGCCCTGTACGCCCGCATCTCCGCGCCGTTCATCCCGTTCGCCGCCGAGAAGATCGCCGAGGCCTTCTCGCAGGCCTATCCGGGCGCCTGGCCGACCACCGACGCGGCCGCCGAGCTGTCGACCCTGCCGGTCGGCCTGTCGGTCCGCGCGCCGGAGGTGCTGTTCAAGAAGATCGAGGACGAGCAGATCGCCGAATGGACCGAGCGCTTCGGCGGGGCGGAATAGGGTGACCGACGGGGCGGGGGCAGGGCGTCTTTCGACCCAAACCCGCCTGGGCCTGTTCTACGTCGTCTCGTATCTCGGCACCGGCGTCAGCCTGCCGTTCATCGCCACCTATTTCCGCTCGCGCGGCCTGAGCGGGGCCGAGATCGGGCTGATCCTGGCCGTGCCGATGCTGGCGCGGCCGTTCACCGGACCAGTGCTGGCGGTGTGGGCCGACGGCTTCGCCCTGCGGCGCACGCCCCTGGCCCTGCTGGCCCTGGGGGCGGCGGCCGGCTACCTGGCCCTGCCGGTCGCGCCGGGCTTCTGGGGGCTGCTGGCCTGCTGGCTGGTGGGCATGACCTGCCTGACCACCCTGACCCCGCTGATCGACGTCCTGACCCTGCGGCGCTCGCGGCTGGACGGCTTCAACTACGGCCTGCCGCGCGGCGCGGGCTCGGCGGCGTTCATCGTCGCCAACCTGGCCATGGGGGCGATCCTGGCGGTCATGGCGCCCAGCGTGATCGTGGCCTGGATCACCACGGCGGCCGTCGGCGTCGCCGTGATCTCGGCCCTGGTCCTGCCGGCCGACCGCGTCCACGAGGCTGGAGCCCCCCAGCTCGGCTCCGCCGAGCGCTGGAAGGGCCTGGGCGGCCTGCTGCGCGACCGCACCTTCGTGCTGGCCGTGGTCACCGCCGGCCTGATCCAGGGGACGCACGCCTTCTACTACGGCTTCTCGGCCCTGCTGTGGCGCAAGGAGGGGATCTCGGCCCCGATGATCGGCGTGCTCTGGGGCGTCGGGGTGGCGGTCGAGGTCGGCTTCATGTGGTTCGCCGAGCCGTGGCGGCGCAAGGTCGGGCCCGAGAAGCTGCTGGTGCTGGGCGGGGCGGCGGCGCTGCTGCGCTGGAGCGCCTACGCCTTCATGCCGCCGCTGTGGTTGCTGTTCCCGCTGCAGGCCCTGCACGCCCTGACCTTCGCGGCCAGCTTCATGGCCTCGCTGCGGCTGATCGAGCGCCTGGCGCCGCCCCAGAGCGCCTCGGCCGCCCAGGCGATCAACTCGGCCCTGTCGGCCGGCTTCGTCCTGGGCGTGGGCACGCTGGCGGCCGGCCCGCTGTTCGACGCCTTCGGGCCGAGGGGCTACCTGGCCATGGCGGCGATGGGCGGGCTGGGGTTGATCGGGGCGGTGATGCTGACCAAGCGGGCGGGGCGCTAGCGTGGTCGGGGACATGCCCTCGCGGCGTGTCCCCATGACCGGGCGCGGCGCTCTTCGATGGGGACACGCCGCAAGGGCATGTCCCCAGCCGCGGGGCCTAGATCTCGTAGTCCAGTTCGCCTTCCAGCCAGGCGACGATCCGTTCGGCGGCGGCGACCGGGTCCATCTTGGTCGTGTCGATCCGCAGCTCGGGATGCTCGGGCGCCTCGTAGGGGCTGTCGATGCCGGTGAAGTTCTTCAGCTGGCCCGACCGCGCCTTCCTGTAGAGGCCCTTGACGTCGCGTTCCTCGGCCACCGCCAGCGGGGTGTCGACGAACACCTCGACGAACTCGCCGTCCTGCAGGATCTCGCGGGCCAGGCGGCGCTCGGCCTGGAACGGCGAGATGAAGGCGGTCAGCACGATCAGGCCGGCGTCGACCATCAGCTTGGCGACCTCGGCCACCCGGCGGATGTTCTCGACCCGGTCCTCCTCGGTGAAGCCGAGGTTCTTGTTGAGGCCGTGGCGGACGTTGTCGCCGTCCAGCAGATAGGTGTGGCGACCCAGGGCGTGCAGGCGCTTCTCGACCAGGTTGGCGATGGTCGACTTGCCCGCGCCCGACAGGCCCGTCAGCCAGACGACCCGGCCGCGCTGGCCCTTGAGGGCGGCGCGCGAGGCCTTGCTGACGTCGGTGTGCTGCCAGTGGATGTTGTCGGCCCGGCGCAGGGCGAAGTTCAGCAGGCCCGCGCCGACGGTGCGGTTGCTGATCCGGTCGATCAGGATGAAGCCGCCCAGGTCGCGGTTCTGGGCGTAGGGCTCGAACGGGATCGCCTGGTCCAGCGACAGGTTCACCAGGCCGATCTCGTTCAGCTCCAGCTTCTTGGCCGCCAGGTGCTCCAGCGTGTTGACGTTCACCCGGTGCTTGATCTCGGTGACGCTGGCGCCGACCATCCGCGTGCCGATCTTCAGGAGATACGAGCGTCCCGGAGGGAGGGCCTCGTCGTCCATCCAGACCACGGTGGCCTCGAACTGGCCGGCCACGGCGACGGGATCGTCGGCGGCCACCAAGATGTCGCCGCGGCTGACGTCGATCTCGTCGGCCAGGGTGATCGTCACCGACTGGCCGGCGTAGGCCTCAGGCAAATCGTCGGGCTTGGTGACGATGCGGGCGACGGTGCTCTCGCGGCCCGAGGGCAGGGATTTGACGCGGTCGCCCGGTCGGACCGTGCCGGCGGCGATCTGGCCCGAGAAGCCCCGGAAGTCGAGGTTCGGGCGATTGACCCACTGCACGGGCATGCGGAACGACTGGCTCCGCAGGTCGTCCTCGACCTCCACGCCCTCCAGCCAGTCCATCAGGATCGGGCCGTCGAACCAGGGCGAGTGCTCGCCGCGCGCGGCGATGTTGTCGCCGCCCAGGCCCGAGATGGGGATGGGAGTGAAGGTCGGGAGGCCGATCTGGTCGGCGAAGGCGCGGTAGTCGGCGACGATCTTGTCGAACACCGCCTGATCCCAGCCGACCAGGTCCATCTTGTTCACCGCCAGCACCACGTGGCGGATGCCCAGCAGCTTGACGAGATAGCTGTGGCGGCGGGTCTGGGTCAGCACGCCCTTGCGGGCGTCGATCAGGATCACGGCCGCGTCGGCGGTCGAGGCGCCGGTGACCATGTTGCGCGTGTACTGCTCGTGCCCGGGGGTGTCGGCGACGATGAACTTGCGCTTGTCGGTCGAGAAGAAGCGATAGGCGACGTCGATGGTGATGCCCTGCTCGCGCTCGGCCGCCAGGCCGTCGACCAGCAGGGCGAAGTCGATCGCGCCGCCCTGGGTGCCGACTCGCTTGGAGTCGGCCTCGAGGGCCGCCATCTGGTCCTCGAAGATCATCTTGCTGTCGTAGAGCAGCCGGCCGATCAGGGTCGACTTGCCGTCGTCCACCGACCCGCAGGTGATGAAGCGCAGCAGCGACTTGTGCTGGTGGGCGACCAGATAGGCGTCGATGTCCTCGGCGACGAGGTCGGAGGGCTTGTAGACCTTGGTCATCTAGAAATACCCCTCCTGCTTCTTCTTCTCCATCGAGGCCGACTGGTCGTGGTCGATGACCCGGCCCTGGCGCTCGCTGGTGGTGGCCAGGAGCATCTCCTGAATCACCTCGGGGAGGGTGGAGGCGGTGCTCTCGACCGCGCCGGTCAGGGGGTAGCAGCCCAAGGTCCGGAAGCGGACCGACCGCATCTGCGGGACCTCGCCGGGACGCAGGCGGAAGCGGTCGTCGTCGACCATTATGAGCGCGCCGTCGCGCTCGACCACCGGGCGCTCGGCCGCGAAGTACAGCGGCACGATCGGGATGTTCTCCAGATGGATGTATTGCCAGACGTCCAGCTCGGTCCAGTTGGAGATCGGGAAGACGCGCAGGCTTTCGCCGGGATGCTTGCGGGTGTTGTACAGCTTCCAGAGTTCCGGCCGTTGGTCCTTGGGGTCCCAGCGCTGCTCGGCGGTGCGGAAGCTGAAGACGCGCTCCTTGGCCCGGCTCTTCTCCTCGTCGCGGCGGGCGCCGCCGAAGGCCGCGTCGAAGCCGTACTTGGCCAGGGCCTGCTTGAGGCCCTCGGTCTTCCAGAGATCGGTGTGCAGGGCGCTGCCGTGGTCGAACGGGTTGATGCCGCGCGCCTCGGCCTCGGGGTTCTTGTGGACCAGCAGGTCGAAGCCGAGTTGCTGGGCGATGGTGTCGCGCAGCTCGTACATCGCCTTGAACTTCCAGGTCGTGTCGACGTGCAGCAGCGGGAAGGGGGGCTTGGACGGATAGAACGCCTTGGCCGCCAGGTGCAGCATCACCGCGCTGTCCTTGCCGATCGAATACAGCATGACCGGGTTTTCGCACTCGGCCGCCACTTCGCGCAGGATGTGGATGCTTTCGGCTTCCAGGCGCTGCAGGTGCGTCAGGCGGGCCGGGGACAGCGCACTCATGGACGGGTCCGCAAAGGCGTCGTGCGACAGCGAAGCGACTTGGGTAGGGGGCAAAACGCTTATCCGCAAATGGAAAGCTCCGCCGACGCACGGAGGCGCGGCGACGGAAGGGGGGATGTTGGTCGTGGACCTAGGTCCCGGGGGGCGAGCGGGCAAGGCGGGGAAATCTGCAGGCGCTGTGAGCTTCGATGGCGCCCGGCGGCGGGAGCGGGGCCTTTCATGACCAAAAGTTCACTCGCCTCCCGCGACGAACCGCCGCATAACGCCGCTATCGGAAAATGGGCTTCCCGATGTCCTCCCTGGCTGAATTCATCGCCGCGATCGTGCTCTGGCTGTCGTCGATGGCGCTTTGCCAGTTCGGCATGGCCGTCGAGCATCGCGCCAAGGAGCCGCCCAAGGCCGAACGGGTCATCGCCCGCTCGCCCCGCCAGCAGGCCGTCCAGACCATCGAGCGCTGTCCCAAGCTGCATCGGACCGAGGTCAGCGCCTAGGATCGCGCCTGGGTCCCGGACGCGCCAACCCCTTCGCCAGATTGGAAAACCGGCGGAACCCGCTATGCGGGCCGGCTTTTCGCCGCTAGGTTTATTCGTTGCGTGCGAGAGGGGCGTCCGCGCGGCGATGTTCATCCGGCCCCGAGCCGTTTCGCCCTGGGACTATGGCTGCGTATGAAGCCCAAGAAGCGCCAACCGCTTGATTTCACCGGCATTCCCGTGGAGCCGTCGGTCGATGACGTCGATCGCGCCATCGAGGCGGAAGCCGAACCCGATGCGGATGCGCCGGTCAGTGAGCCGGACCTGGACCTCGATATAGCCGCTGTTCCCGAAGCGTCGGCGCCGCCGATTCTCGACCGTGGTCCGCTGGACCTCGGGCCCGAACCCGCGCCGGAGCCGCCCGCGGCCCCCGCGCCGCAGACCTCGCGGGCCAGCGCGCGGCGCGGCTTCTTCGGCTCTGCGTCCAAGCCGGCGCCCAAGTCCGAGCCTGAACCCGAAGCCCAACCTGAATCCAAGGCCTTCGAACCGGTCGAACCGCCGACGGTCGAAGCCGTCGATCCCGAGCCGGAAGCGGTGATCGAGCCGGCGCCGCCGCCGAAGTCGAACTTCAAGCCGCCCGAACCGGAAGCCGATCCAGCGCCGTTCACCCCGGCCCGGGGCCGGCGCAGCGCGCCGGTCGAGGCCGAGCCCCTGGCTCCGCTGCCGTCGTTCCTGACCGCGCCGGTCGCCAGCCAGGCGGCCCAGCCGCCGGCCCCGGTCGTCGAGCCGGAACCGCCGGCTCCGTCCAAGCGGTTCGAGGCGGCGGTGTCCAAGCCGCGCGAGACGGCGCCGGCCGCGCCCGAGCCGCCCGTCACCACGCTGTCGACGGCCCGCGAAGGCAAGAAGCCGATGCCGGCGCCGCTGTTCTGGAGCCTGGCGGTCGCCGCCGCGGCGCTGTGGACCCTGGGCCCGATCGCCTTCGCGCTAGGTTACGGCGCGGGCGTGCCCGCCCTGAAGGTCGACCAGTTCGCCCTGACCGTGTTCGCGGCCCTGGCCGTCGGGCCGGCCGTCTTCACCCTGCTGGGCGCCTACATGCTGCGCCAGGCCATGGGCGTCTCCGCCGAGCTGAAGCACAGCCGGACCGTGACCGACCGCCTGGTCACCCCCGCCGCCCTGGCCGCGGCCGGGGTCGACGGCATGGTCGAGCGCATCCGCGGCCAGATCGACGCGGCCACCGCCGCCGCCGAGGACGCCCGCAACCGCGTCCAGGAACTGCGCGAGGCCCTGGCCGAGGAGACCCTCGCCCTGGCCCAGACCACCAGCGAGTCCGCCCGCATGGTGCAGCAGCTGTCCGAGGGCCTGGGCCACGAGCGCCAGGCCATGCACGCCCTGTCGACGACGCTGGACGCCCAGTCCACGGCGGTGGTCGACGCCATCGGCAGCCAGGCGCGCATGGTCGCCGAGGCGTCCGACCTGGCCGAGACCCAGCTGCGCGAGGCCGAAGCCGCCCTGGCCGCCCGGGCCGCCGATCTGGCCGCCGCCGCCGCCGAGGCGTCGGACGCCGCCCGCGTCGGGGCCGAGGACCTGTCGCGCCAGATCGCCCGCCTGGAGACCGCCGGCCAAGGCGTCGGCGACCAGATGGGCGCCGTTGAGCGCACCCTGGCCTCGCAGCGCGCCGCCCTGGTCGCCGCCAGCCAGCAGCTGCGCACCGACCAGGAGGATTTCGCCGCCGAGAGCGAGACCCGCACCGCCCAGCTCACCGAGTTCATCGGCCACACCCGCGCCGGCGCCACCGAGATGAGCGACATGGCGGCCATGGGGGCCGAGGTGCTGCGCGGCCTGATCGGTTCGGCGGCCCAGCAGCTGCGCGAGGTCGCCGAGACCGCCCGCGCCGAGCGTGAGGCCCTGGCGGCCGAGACCTCCAGCGCCATCGCGGCCCTGGCCAGCGCCGCCGGCGGCCAGCGCGCCGACCTGGAAACGGCCCTGGCCCAGGCCATGGAGTCCATGGCCGAGGCGGCCCGCAAGGCCAACGAAGGCGTCGAGCTGCGCGTCGAGGCCGCCCGCATCCGCGTCGACCAGTTGAACGAGATCGCCTTCGCCGCCGGCCAGAAGGCCGACACGGTGTTCGAGTCCCGCATGGACGAGGCCCGCGACCTGATCGAGCAGTCGGCCCAGGTGGTCGAGCAGGCCGGCGCCCGCACCGCCCAGAAGCTGTCCGAAGCGGTCGAGACCGCGCGCGGCACGATCACCGAGATGGAGGCCATGCTGGCCGACGTCGGCCGCCGCACCGCCGACCTGCCCGCCGAGGCCCTGGCCCGCGCCAACGAGGTCCGGGCCCAGATCGAGCAGGGCATCGAGGACCTCCGCACCTCCGCCCGCCGGACCGCCGAGGAGACCGCGGCGATCGACCAGGCCTTCCAGGAGCGGGTCCGCCGCAACTACGACATGCTCAGCGAGGCCGTCGGCCGGATGGGCGCCGTCCAGCCTCCCGCCGCCACGCCGTCCCGCGCGCCGCCGCCGCTGAACCGTCAGGTCCAGGCCGCCGCGCCGCCTCCGCCTCCGCCGCAGTCCGCGCCGGCCCCCAGGCCCGCCAACGAGCCCAGCGCCGAGGAGGCCGGGCTGCGGCCGCGCCTGCGCCTGACGCCGACCGCCACCGACGACGAGTTCCGCTCGGTGTTCGACGCCGCCGGCGGCCGCAACGCCGCGCCGTCCGGGCCCGCCGAGCGGGCCGAACCGCAGCAGGGCGGCGGCCTGTCGTGGCGCAACCTGCTGTCGGGCCTGGAGAGCGCCGCCCCCGGCGACGCCGCCCTGGGCGAGAAGATGGCCGGCGAGATCCTGGCCATGGGCATAGATCCGACGGCCCTGCTGCCCCGCGCCCGCATCGACGAGATCGCCGCCACGATCCAGACCCACGACGAGGGCGCATCGCGCGAGGTGGTCAAGAAGCTGGCCCCGGCCGCCATCCGCCGGCTGGTCCGCCGCCTGTTCTCCGACGCGGGGCTGCGGGCCGACGCCGAGCGCTTCCTGCGCCGCTACGCCGGCATGATGGACGAGGCGTCCGAGCAGGACCGCGAGGGCTTCCTGGTGGCGGCGCTGCTGTCGTCCGACGCCGGCCGCGCCTATCTGCTGCTGGACGCGGCCTTCGGGGACCTGGCCTAGGGTGAAGCGCCTGTTCGACGCGGCGGCGTCCGGGGCGGCGCTGCTGCTGCTGGCGGTCCCGTTGCTGATCGTGGCGGCGGTGGTGCGCCTGACCTCGCCGGGTCCGGCGCTCTACTGGTCGCAGCGGGTGGGGCGGGGCAACGCCCTGTTCGCCATGCCCAAGTTCCGGACCATGCGGATCGACACGCCCGAGGTCGCCACCCACCTGCTGGCCGATCCCGACCGCTGGCTGACGCCGCCGGGCGCCTTCCTGCGCAAGACCAGCATCGACGAGCTGCCGCAGCTGTGGAGCGTGCTGGTCGGCGACATGAGCCTGGTCGGCCCGCGCCCGGCGCTGTTCAACCAGGACGACCTGGTGGCGCTGCGTACCGAGGCCGGGGTCGAGGCCCTGCGCCCCGGCGTCACCGGCTGGGCGCAGATCAACGGGCGGGACGAGATCGCCATTCCGGAGAAGGTGGCCCTGGACGCCGAATACCTCCGACGCCAGGGGTTCTGGTTCGACCTGACGATCCTGCTGCGGACGGTCCTGCCCGTGGTGACGGGCCGGGGCGTCACGCGCTAGGCGAGGTCGCCGTACGCCTTCTCGAGCGCCGCCACGAAGGTCGCGTTGCCTGCCAGGTCGCGGCTGAACACCGGCTCCAGCTTCAGGAACTGCGCCACGTCGGCCTTGGCGTCGCCGGTGCAGGCGGCGGCCGTCTCGACCAGGCGGTCGGCCAGCGGGTCGACGATCTTGACGCCCTCGGCGGCGCGGCGGCGGACGAAGTGCATCCAGGCCGCCAGGGGCAGGGCCAGGCGGTCGACGGGGCGGCCGGCGGCCAGGGCGTCGGCGACCGTGCCCAGGATGCGGAACGGCAGCTTCTGCGAGCCGTCCCAGGCGATCTGGCTGAGCAGGTGGCGGATTTCGGGATTGCGGAACCGGCCCAGGATCGCCTGGGCATAGGCCTGTAGGTCCAGGCCGCGCGGCGCGGTCAGGGTCGGGATGATGTCCTGGACCATCAGGTCCTCGGCGATCCTGGCCAGCGCAGGATCGCTGATCGCCTCGAACACCGTCTCATGGCCCTTCAGCAGGCCGGCGTAGGCGATGGTCGAGTGGACGCCGTTCAGCAGGCGCAGCTTGGCGCGTTCGAAGCCGCGCACGTCGTCGGTCAGGGTGACGCCGACCGAAGCGAGATCGGGAGCGTTGTCGCCCAGCACGTCCTCGACCACCCACTGGGTGAAGGCCTCGCGCTGGATCGGCCAGGCGTCGGTCAGGCCGGTGGCGGCCTCGACCCGGGCCCGCAGGGCGTCGTCGGTGGCGGGGGTGATGCTGTCGACCATGGTGCGCGGGAAGCGGCCCTCGGCCTCGATCCAGGCGGCCAGGGCGGGGTCGATCGCCTCGGCGAAGGCGACGACGGCCGCCTTCAGGCGCCAGCCGTTGTCGGCGAGGTTGTCGCAGGCCACCACGGCGTAGGGCGGCAGGCCCACCTGGTGGCGGCGACGCAGGCCCTCGACCACGTAGCCGACGGCGCTGACCGGCGCCCGGGGGTGCTCCAGGTCGTGGACGATGTCGGGATGGGCCGTGTCCAGCTTACCGTCGCCGGTCAGGCAGTAGCCCTTCTCGGTGACGGTCAGGGTGACCATGCGGGTGTCCGGCGCGGCGAGGCGGGCGAAGACCGACGGCGGGTCCTCCGGCGCGACCAGCACCTCCAGGATCGAGCCGACCACGCGGAAGGTGGTCTCGGCGTCCAGCTGGGCCAGGGTGTAGAGGCCGTCCTGCGGCTGCAGGGCGTCGCGGACGCCGGGGCTCTTCAGCGACACGGCGCAGATCCCCCAGCGCGGGTCCTTGGCCAGCAGCTGGTCGAAATAGAAGGCCTGGTGGGCGCGGTGGAAGGCGCCGGGACCGAAATGCACGACGCCGACCGTGACCTTGTCGCGGTCGTAGGCGGGCAGGACCACGCCCGGGACGGCGGCCGGATAGCTGACGGCGTTGAGGCGGAGAGGACGGGAAAGGGTGTCGGTCACAGAGTAACGCCTTGCTTCCAGATGGCGATTTCACGCTCGCCGTTGAGTTCGGCCTTGGTCGGTCGCCCCGAGGCGGTGGCGACGACCAGGTCCATCAGGGAGTCGGCCGCCGCGTCCATGGTCTGGCCCGATAGCACGACCCCGGCGTCGAAATCGATCCAGCCCGGCTTGCGGGCGGCCAGGGCCGAGTTCGAGGCGATCTTCAGGGTGGGGGCGGGGAAGCCCAGCGGGGTGCCGCGACCGGTGGTGAACAGGATCACCGTCGCCCCGGCCGCCGTCAGGGCGGTGGACGAGACGGCGTCGTTGCCCGGGGCCTCCAGCAGGGTCAGGCCGTGCGGTCCGACCTGCTCGCCGTAGCGCAGCACCTCGACCAGCGGCGCGCGGCCGCCTTTCTGCACCGCGCCCAGAGACTTCTCCTCCAGGGTGGTGATGCCGCCGGCGATGTTGCCGGGCGAGGGGTTCTCGTAGATCGGCTGGTGGTTGTCGATGAAGTAGCGCTTGAAGTCGTCGATCACCCCGACGGCCTCGTCGAACACCTGGCGGGTCGCGGCGCGGGCCAGCAGCACGCCCTCGGCGCCGAACACCTCGGGAATCTCGGTCAGCACCGGCGTGCCGCCGGCGTCGGAGACCTTGTCGGCGATGCGGCCGACCAGCGGGTTGGCGGTGACGCCCGAGAAGCCGTCCGAGCCGCCGCACTTGAGGCCGACGACCAGTTCCGACAACGGAGCCGGTTCGCGGCGGTCCTTCTCGGCGATGGCGACCAGGGCCTCGACGGCGTCCAGCCCGTCCTCCAGCTCGTCCTCGACCATCTGGGTGGTGAACGAGCGCAGGCGTTCGGGATCCAGGCCCGGCGCGGACTCCAGCAGGGCCTTCAGCTGGTTGTTCTCGCAGCCCAGGCCCAGGATGAGCACGCCGCCGGCGTTGGGGTGGGCGGCCAGGCCGGCGATCAGCTTGCGGGTGTGGGTCAGGTCGTCGCCCAGCTGCGAGCAGCCGAACGGATGGGGGAAGGCGAAGACGCCGTCCACGCGGCCGGCGAAGCGGGCGTTGGCCTTCTCGGCGATCCTTCGGGCGGTGTTGGCCACACAGCCCACGGTGCACAGCACCCAGATCTCGTTGCGGGTGCCGACCCGGCCGTTCTTGCGGCGGTAGCCCAGGAAGGTCCCGGCCGGCGGCGGAGCGTGCGGCTCGGGATGGGCGTCGGCGTAGACGAAGTCCTCGACGCCCGACAGCCGGGTCTCGACGTTATGGACGTGCACGTGGTCGCCGACGGTGATGTCGGCCGTGGCCCGGCCGATCGGCCAGCCGTATTTCAGCACGTCGTCGCCAGCGCTGGCAGGACGCACCGCGATCTTGTGGCCCTTAGGGATGTCGGCGCGGGCGACGATCGCCTGGCCATGCAGGTCCAGGGTTTCGCCCGCAACGAGATCGCGCAGGGCCGTCGCCACGTGGTCGCGCGGATCGACGCCGTGGATCGATTCGGAAGGACTGGAGGTCGGGTCGACGATCAAAGCCTTGGTCATTGGAACTTTTCGTGCTGCCATCCCGTCTGTACGGCGGGGAAACCGGTGTCACCATAGGGCAAATACGCCCGGTGGTGCAGTTGTAGCGACGCCGCCGTGCGATAGAGTATGACAAAACAAAACAACGATCGCCGCATGGAAACGCTTTGACCTCGTCCAAATCCCCGTTGCCGGAGACTGACGGCATGGAAAACGACGCCGCTCTCGACGGCGGCCTCGAAGGCGGCCGCAAGCGCGCCACGATCAACGACATCGCCCGCCTGGCCGGCGTGTCGAAGAAGACCGTGTCGCGCGTCATCAACCAGTCGCCGTTCGTGCGTGACGAGACCCGTGAGCGCATCGAGGCGGTGATCGCCGAGTGGGGCTATGCGCCCGATCCCCAGGCCCGGGGCCTGGCGTTCCGCCGTTCGTTCCTGATCGGCATGATCTACGACAACCCCAACCCGCAATATGTCGTGAACATGCAGCTGGGCCTGCTGGACGGCATCCGCGGCTCGGGCTTCGAGCTGGTGGTCCACCCGTGCGACCGCTCCAGCCCCACCTTCCTGCAGGACATCCGCACCTTCATCGAGCGCCAGAAGCTGTTCGGCGTCGTGCTGCCGCCCTCGGTGTCGGAAGACGAGCGGGTGGCCAAGCTGCTGCGCGAAATCGGCTGCGAGTACATCCGCATCGCCTCGGTCGAGCTGGACAAGCCCGAGCACATGATCGTCGGCCACGACCGCCTGGGCGGCGAGGCCATGGGGGCCTATCTGGTCGAGCTGGGCCATCGCGAGATCGGCTTCATCAGCGGCCTGCCCAGCTTCCGGTCGTCGCACGAGCGGCGAGGGGGCTTCGAGGACGCGCTCAACAAGGCTGGGCTGGAGCTGAAGCCCGACTATGTCGTCCAGGGCGCCTACACCTTCGAGTCGGGCCTGGCCTGCGGCGAAACGCTGCTGGCCAAGACGCCCCGGCCCACCGCGATCTTCGCCGGCAACGACGAAATGGCGGCCGGCGTCCTGCAGGCGGCGCGACGCGCGGGGCTGCAGGTGCCGACCGACGTGACCGTGGTCGGGTTCGACGACTTCCAGATCGCCCAGGCCGTCTGGCCGCCGCTGACCACCATCCACATCCCCACCCGCGAGGTGGGCCGGATCGCGGCCGAGAAACTGATCGGCGCGGCGGTCCGCGAGAAGCGTGACCCCAACAGCACGATCCCCTATCTGGTGGTTCGCGACTCGTCCGGCGCCCCGCCTGCAAGGTAGGGTGGAAGGCACGATCGCGGCGGCGCCTTTGGCTTGCATGGCGCCATGACACCGGTTACCAAGCGCGTCGAAAACGGCCCGCGGAAGCCGTCGGCGGAGTAGGGAGTAGATGACGCCATGACCCGGCCTCTGGTTTTTCACGACGACCGCCTGTTCCCGGCCGACGAGCGCACGCGGGGGATCGCCCGGGCGCTGTACGGCCAGGTCAAGGCCCTGCCGATCATCAGCCCGCACGGCCACACCGATCCGGCCTGGTTCGCGACCAACGCCCCGTTCGAGGACGCCACCGATCTGTTGCTGGCGCCCGACCACTATCTCTTCCGCATGCTCTACAGCCAGGGCGTCTCGCTGGACGCCCTGAAGGTGCGCTCCAAGGCCGGGGTGCCCAGCACCGACCCGCGCGAGGCCTGGCGGCTGCTGGCGCAGAACTTCCACCTCTTCCGCGGCACGCCGTCGTGGCTGTGGCTCAACCACGTGTTCAGCCAGGTGTTCGGGATCAAGGTGTTCCTGAGCGCGGAGACCTCCGACCTCTATTTCGACACCATCAACGAGGCCCTGGCCACCGAGGCGTTCCGGCCCCGGGCCCTGTTCGACCGCTTCAACATCGAGACCCTGGCCACCACCGAGGGCCCGCAGGATCGGCTCGAGCACCACAAGGCCATCCGCGAGAGCGGCTGGGGCGGCCACGTGGTCACCGCCTATCGCCCCGACGCGGTCATCGACTTCGAGGACGAGCGCTTCGGCCGATCGTTCGAGCGCTTCGCCGAGGTCTCGGGCCAGGACGTCACGACCTGGAAGGGCTATCTGGAAGGCCACCGGGTGCGCCGCCAGGCCTTCATCGCCGCCGGGGCCACGTCTTCGGACCACGGCCATCCGACCGCCGCCACCGCCGACCTCAGCTCGGTCGAGGCCGAGGCCCTGTTCCAGAGCCTGCTGAAGGGCGACGTCACCCCGGCCAAGGCCGAACTGTTCCGCGCCCAGATGCTGACCGAGATGGCCCGCATGAGCCTGGACGACGGCCTGGTCATGCAGATCCACCCCGGCTCGCACCGCAACCACAATGTCGGGCTTCTGGCCTCGCACGGCCGCGACAAGGGGGCCGACATCCCCATGCGCACCGAATATGTCGAGGCGCTCAAGCCGCTGCTGACCAAGTTCGGCAACGACCCGCGCCTGTCGATCATCCTCTTCACCCTGGACGAGACGGTCTACAGCCGCGAGCTGGCTCCGCTGGCCGGGCACTATCCGGTGCTGAAGCTGGGCCCGTCCTGGTGGTTCCACGACAGCCCCGAGGGCATGATGCGGTTCCGCGAGCAGGTCACCGAGACGGCCGGCTTCTACAACACCGTCGGCTTCAACGACGACACCCGCGCCTTCCTCTCCATCCCCGCCCGCCACGACGTGGCCCGCCGCGTCGACAGCGCCTTCCTGGCCCGCATGGTCGCCGAGCACCGCATGGACGAGGTCGAGGCCGCCGAGCTCATCGTCGACCTCACCTACACCCTGCCCAAACGCGCCTACAAACTCGACCAACGGCCCGACTGGGCCCGGCCCGTCGCGCCCCTCAAACACGCCGCTGAATAGATTTTCCGGAGCTTCCAGATGTTCACCAAGACCTACCACGCCACTCACCCGGACATGATGCTCGCGGTCAGCAACGACGACCTGCGCGATCGCTACCTGATGGAAGGCCTGTTCCAGGACGGTAAGATCGTCCTGACCTACAACCACGCCGAACGCTTCGTCGTCGGCGGCGTGGTGGCAACCTCGGCCGTCAAGCTGCCCGACCAGACCGAGCCCGCCTCGGCCGCCGGCCACCCGTTCCTGGAACGCCGCGAGCTGGGTGTGATCAATGTCGGCGACACCACCGGCAAGATCACCGTCGACGGCGTGGCCTACGAGATCGTCCCGCGTGACGGCCTGTACGTCACCATGGGCGCCAAGGACGTGACCTTCGAAGGCACGGGCGGCCAGGCCGCGCGCTTCTACCTGGTCAGCCTGCCGGCCCACGCCGCGTTCGAGACCAAGAAGCTGGCCTTCGCCGACGCCATCCCGCTGGAGCGCGGTGCGCTGGAGACTTCCAACGAGCGCACCATCTACCAGTACATCGTGCCGACCACCTGCAAGTCGGCCCAGCTGCTGCTGGGCATGACCGTGCTGAAGCCGGGCAGCGTCTGGAACACCATGCCGCCCCACCTGCACGACCGCCGCTCGGAAGCCTATTTCTACTTCGGCCTGGGCGAGAACGACCGGGTCTTCCACTACATGGGCGAGCCGGACGAGATGCGTCACATCGTGATCGCCAACGAGGAAGCCGTGATGAGCCCGCCGTGGTCGATCCACATGGGTTCGGGCACCGCCAACTACACCTTCATCTGGGCGATGGGCGGGGAGAACCTCGACTACACCGACATGAACGTGCTGGACATCTGCCAGCTGAAGTAGGAGCGGGGACCGCTCCACTTCGCCGCGGCCGTCATCCCGGCCGTGGCGGAGCCAAGAGCCGGGACCGCTGGACGCGCATGCGTTTCCGGCGGTCCCGGACCGGCCTTCCGGGCCGTCCGGGATGACAAGATTCAGGATCAGGAAGCACGCACCATGGCCAATCCGTTCAGCCTCGAAGGCAAGGTCGCCCTCGTCACCGGCGCCAACACCGGCATCGGCCAGGGGATCGCTGTCGCTTTGGCCAATGCGGGCGCGGACATCGCCGCCGCGGGCCGCAGCGAGCCCACGGAAACCAAGGCCCTGGTCGAGGCGACCGGCCGCAGGTTCCTGTCGATCAAGGCCGACTTCGGCTCGACCGAGCCGGTGCAGCGCGTGATCGACGAGACCGTCGCCGCCTTCGGCAAGATCGACATCCTGGTCAACAACGCCGGCATCATCCGCCGCGCCGACAGCATCGAGTTCACCGAGGCCGACTGGGACGCGGTGATGGACACCAACCTGAAGGTCGTCTTCTTCCTGACCCAGGCCTTCGCCCGGCAGGCGCTGAAGCAGGGGCCGGTGAACGGCGTGGCCGGCAAGGTGATCAACATCGCCTCGCTGCTGTCCTTCCAGGGCGGCATCCGCGTGCCGTCGTACACGGCCAGCAAGAGCGGCCTGGCGGGCCTGACCAAGATCCTGGCCAACGAGTGGGCGGCCAAGGGGATCAACGTCAACGCCATCGCCCCCGGCTATTTCGACACCAACAACACCGAGGCCCTGCGCAACGACGCGGACCGCAACGCCTCGATCCTGGCCCGCATCCCGGCCGGCCGCTGGGGCCAACCGGGCGACCTGGGCGGGGCCGCCGTGTTCCTGGCCTCGCCGGCCGCCGACTACGTCCAGGGCATCACCTTGCCCGTCGACGGGGGCTGGCTGGCCCGCTAGGGGCAGAAATCTGCGCAAAAGCGAATTTGGTACCGCAACCATTGCGCCGACCGCCTTTTCGCGGTCGGCAAAGCGCGGTAGAGGCGCCGCTGCGTCAGCAAGGGCCCCCGAGAAGAGCTCGCACAAGGCTGGCGTTTCGTACGTTTCCATCCTGATGAACCGTCGCACGCTCGCGGCGGTCGCGGAGCTTCGCGCATGCCTCTGTCTCTTGGCTCGTCTCTTGGTGAGGGGGATCGTCCCACCAGCCGCCACGTGCGACAGAACGCCAATCTGCTCAGCGAGCTGCTGAACGAGGCGATCGCCTATCTGGACGGGACCGAGGCCGCCGCCCTGGTGGCCAAGGCCCGCCGCGCGGCCTCGGCCGAGGACGTGGCCAACGGCGACGCCCCGGTGCTGGACAGCCTGTTTTCCGAGGTCTCCAGCGACCAGGCCATCTTCCTGGCCCGCGCCCTGGCCAGCCACTCGATGCTGGCCAATATCGGCGAGGACGTCGCCGGCCGCCGCCGCCACGCCGAGGGCGAGGCCGGGCCGGGCGACGATCGCCCCCGCACCCTGGTCGACGCCGTCAAGGCGCTGGTCGCCGAGGGCAAGTCGCCGGCCGAGCTGACCAAGGTCCTGGCCGCCATGAACGTGGTGCCGGTGCTGACCGCCCACCCGACCGAGGTGCGCCGCCGCAGCATGGTCGACCGCGAGACCGAGATCTCGCGCCTGATGGCCCTGCGCCGCCACCACCTGCCGCCGGCCATGGACGCCGAGATCCGCGAGCGCCTGTTCCGCGAGATCGCCCTGATGTGGCGGACGCGCCTGTACCGTCCCGAGCGGATCACCGTGAAGGACGAGATCCGCAACGCCCTGTCGATCGTCCGCACCTCGATCCTGCCGGCGGTCATCGACCTCTACGCCGACTGGTCGCAGCAGATCGGCGAGCACGGCCGGATGGCCCCGCTGCTGAAGATGGGCTCGTGGCTGGGCGGCGACCGCGACGGCCACCCCGGCGTCAACGGCGACACCCTGAAGCTGGCCTTCGCCTCGCAGTCGCGGGTGATCCTCGACTGGTACGCCGGCGAGGTGCGCAAGCTGTGGTCGAACCTGGCGGTTTCCACGGCCTACACGCCGGTCTCCGAGGAACTGCTGGCCCTGGCCGCCCAGACCCGGGACCCGTCGGTCCATCGCCTGGACGAGCCGTACCGCCTGGCCCTGGAGCTGGTGTTCGACCGCCTGACCGCCGTCTCGCAGAAGCTGACCGGCCAGCCGGTGGCCTTCGCCAACGGCACGACCGACGTCGAGCCGTACGGCCATCCGGACGCCTTCGTCGCCGACCTGAAGATCGTCATCGACAGCCTGGAGCGGCAGGGCGGCGAGCGCCTGGTCGGCTCGGCCCTGCGCACCCTGGTCGAGGTGGCTCAGGCCTGCGGCTTCCACCTGATGAGCCTGGACCTGCGCCAGAACGCCGACGTCCACGAGCGGACGCTGCACGAGCTGTTCCAGCGGGCCGGCACCGGGGTGAAGTACCTGGAGCTGGACGAGGAGGCCCGGTCCAAGCTGCTGATCGGCGAGCTGTCGCACCAGCGGCCCCTGGTCTCGCCGTTCACCGCCTACGGCGAGGAGACGACCAAGGAGCTGGCGACCATGGAGGCCGCCGCCCAGATGGTCCGCGACTACGGCCACGGCTGTCTCGGGGCCTATGTGATCTCCAAGTCCGCGACCCTGTCGGACATCCTGGAGCCCCTGGTCCTGCTCAAGCAGGTGGGCCTGGTCTGGGGCGGGGCCGCGCCGCGCGCCTCGGTCAAGATCAGCCCGCTGTTCGAGACCATCGGCGACCTGGAGAACGGCCCCCGCGTGCTGCGCCAGTGGCTGGAACTGCCGCTTTCCCGCACCATCCTGGGCGACCGGCCGGTGCAGGAGATCATGCTCGGCTATTCCGACAGCAACAAGGACGGCGGCTACGTGGCCAGCCGGCGCGGCGTGGCGCGCGGCGCTTCGGCCCTGGCCTTCGAGGCCGAGCGCATGGGCGTGGGCCTTCAGCTGTTCCATGGCCGCGGCGGCAGCGTCGGGCGGGGCGGGGGACCGGCCGCCGAGGCCGTGCTGGCCCAGCCGGCCGGCACCGTCCAGGGCCGTATCCGCATGACCGAGCAGGGCGAGATGATCGCCCGCCGCTTCGGCGACCAGCCGACCGCCCGCCGCAACCTCGACGGCCTGGCCGCCGCCGTGCTGATGGCCAGCGAGCGCGAGGCGTCCCGTCCGGACCCCAAGGTCGAGGCGGCCATGACCGCTCTGGCCGAGGCCTCGTTCCACGGCTTCCGCGCCCTGGTGTACGACGACCCGGCGTTCGAGGACTTCTTCTGGTCGGCCACGCCGATCGGCGAGATCGTGGGCCTGAACATCGGCAGCCGCCCGGCCAGCCGCACCGCCAGCCGCAAGATCGAGGACCTGCGGGCCATCCCGTGGGTGTTCAGCTGGTCGCAGGCCCGCTTCATGCTGCCGGGCTGGTACGGCTTCGCCTCGGGCGTCGAGCGGGCCGGGCTGTCCACGAGCCAGCTGCAGGACCTGGCCGGCGGCTTCGACTTCTTCGGGGCCCTGCTGTCGAACATGGAGCTGGCCCTGGCCCAGAGCCACATGGGCATCGCCGCCCGGTACAAGGACCTGTCGCCCGACAAGGACGCCGCCCAGCGGATCTTCGACGCCATCCGCCGCGAGCACGACAGCGCCTCGGAGATCGCCCTGGCGATCCGCGGCGGCTCGGCCCTGCTCGACAACCAGCCCGAACTGGCGGAGTCGGTCGCCCTGGCCGGCCTGTCGGTCGACCCGCTGAACCACCTGCAGCTGGAGCTGCTGGCCCGCCGGCGGGCAGGGGACCAGGACGAAAACATCCGCCTGGCCATCCAGCTGACCGTCGCCGGCATCGCCGCGGGGTTGCGGAACACGGGGTGAGGGCAGGGGATGGCTTAGGGGACACACACTCACACGATGGCCTCGCCAGGACTGGCGGAATGCGCGCCGTGAGTGTGTGTCCCCACCTTGTTCCACTGTTTTTTCAACACCGCCGTCAAAACGGAAAACAACGTTTTGACGGCGCTTGCACAAGGCGTCGCTTCGGAGTAGATTCCTAAATGACACCGGTGGCAAAGTGGCCAGGCCACAATGACACCGGTATCACCTGACGTTTCGAACTGGCCTACCCAGTTCCAGGCGTCCGCGGCTCTTTCTGAGTTCGCTCCTGCGCAAACTTTCAGGGCGTCGAGCTTCGGCTCGGCGCCCTTTATTTGAGGGGCCGACGCGCAGCGACCAAAAGGGGGTTGCGCGAAGGGCCCGGCGGGGGTGGAAACCCAGGGGTGGAAACCAAGGACGACAGCAAGCGAATTGACGTTGGGGGAGCCTCGGGTGTGGCGTCGGTCGGCGACGCGGTCTAAACGGTCGCCCAGCGCCCAACGCGGCGAAATCTTCCACGCCGAAGCCCGCAAGCCGGGCCGCACGCAAGATCGATCCTTTGAGGAGCAGTACTGATGGTGAAAGACCGCATGGCCGTGCTGACGGCGCTGATGGACCAGGGCGTCATCCCGGTTTTCTATCACCCAGACGTCGAGGTCTGTAAGAAGGTGATCCAGGCCTGCGCCGACGGCGGCGCGCCCTGCATCGAATTCACCAACCGCGGCGACTTCGCCAGCCACGTCTTCTACGAAGTGACCCGTCACTTCGCCTCGGCCGATCCGCGCGTGATCATGGGCGTGGGCTCGATCGTCGACGCCCCGACCGCCGGCATCTACATCGCCAACGGCGCCAAGTTCGTGGTCGGCCCGATCCTCAACGCCGACGTCGCCAAGGTCTGCAACCGCCGCAAGATCCCGTATTCGCCGGGCTGCGGCTCGGCCTCGGAGATCTCGTACGCCGAGGAACTGGGCTGCGAGATCGTCAAGGTGTTCCCGGGTTCGTCGGTAGGCGGTCCCGACTTCGTCAAGGCGGTGCTGGGCCCGATGCCCTGGACCCGCATCATGCCGACCGGCGGCGTCGATCCCGACGAAGCCTCGGTCAAGAAGTGGTTCGGCGCGGGCATCGTCGCCGCCGGCATGGGCTCCAAGCTGATCACGCAGGAGCTGCTGGACGCCGGGGACTACGCCGGCATCACCAAGAAGGTCCGCGAGACGGTGGACCTGATCAAGAAGGTTCGTGGGAAGGCCTAAAGACCAATGACTGACAACATCCTCAACATCCGCCCGGCTTCGGAAACGAAGTGGGACTGCGCTTCCTTCGGTGAAGTGATGCTGCGCTTCGATCCCGGCTTCGGCCGGGTGCGCAACGCGCGTCAGTTCCAGGTCTGGGAAGGCGGCGGCGAATACAACGTCGCCCGCGCCTTCAAGAAGTGCTGGGGCAAGCGCTCGACGGCCGTCACCGCCCTGCCGGTGAACGACCTGGGGTGGCTGGTCGAGGATCTGATGATGCAGGGCGGCGTCGACACCTCCCACATCATCTGGCGCGACTTCGACGGCCTGGGCCGCAACACCCGCGTCGGCCTGAACTTCACCGAAAAGGGCTTCGGCGTCCGCCCGGCCCTGGGCTGCTCGGATCGTGGTCACTCGGCCGCCTCGCAGATCCGCCCCGGCGAAGTGAACTGGGAAAAGCTGTTCGGCGAAGAAGGCGTGCGCTGGTTCCACACCGGCGGCATCTTCGCGGCCCTGGCCTCGAACACGGCTGAAGCCGTGATCGAAGCCGTCGAAGTGGCCCGCAAGTACGGCACCGTGATCTCCTACGACCTCAACTACCGCGCCAGCCTGTGGAAGTCGCAGGGCGGCAAGGAAGGGGCCCAGAAGGTCAACCGCCACATCGCCCAGTACGTGGACGTGATGATCGGCAACGAAGAAGACTTCACCGCCTGCCTGGGCTTCGAAGTCGAGGGCCTGGACGAGCACATCAGCGCGATCGACCCGGCCAACTTCAAGAAGATGATCCAGACGGCCGTGAAGGAGTTCCCGAACTTCAAGGTCGCCGCCACCACCCTGCGCAACGCCAAGACCGCCTCGGTCAACGACTGGTCGGCGATCCTGTACGCCGGCGGCGAGTTCTACGCCTCGATGATGCGCGAGAACCTCGAGATCTACGACCGCGTCGGCGGCGGCGACGGCTTCGCCTCGGGCCTGGCTTTCGGCTTCATGGAAGGCAAGGGCCCCCAGGCCGCCGTCGAGTACGGCGCGGCTCACGGCGCCCTGGCCATGACCACCCCGGGCGACACCTCGATGGTGCGCCAGGCGGAAGTCGAGGCCGTGATGAAGGGCAAGGGCGCGCGGGTCATCCGCTAGTCTTCGCCCTCGTCGGCTGAACAAGCAGAGCCCCCGGTCGCGAGACCGGGGGCTTTTTGCTGGGCGGCTCGCGGCCACGGTCGGTCGCCGCGTCCTGCTCGGCGATTTCGGCGAAGGCGGCGGCCAGCATCTTCGTCAACCTGGCGCGGATCGCCCGGGCTCGCTCGGCGCGGCTGCGAGGAGCCAGCCACGGGCGAGGGTAGTCTTCGTGCGCGGCCGCCTTCTTCCAGACCTCGCGCCAAAAAGCTTGCACGCGCGCCGGCGTCCGTTCCGGATCGGGTTGGATGAGACCGGCCGCCAACCTGGCGCGGCGCTCGCGGGCGCGGGTCCGGGATCGGGGCATGGCTGCTCTCCTTTTCGGGCACGGCTTGGCCACTTCACGCGGAAAGCCGCTGAAGGTCGGGGAGGGCTGCGGAGCGTCGGGCCAGGCCCGGAAGCTTTTGTAGAAATACCGTTTCGACCAGGACCGACGCTCCGCGCGATCGTTGTCCGGGAGCGCCCGGCGATCGGCCCTGTTCGGACCTCGCCGGTCTTAGCCCCCGACGGGCGGGCCGGGCCCACGAAGCCCGGTCCCGGAACGCACGGATCACTCCGCGCCTGTCGCGCCGCCGACCCTCATCCAACGCCGTATCTGTGGACCACGCCCGGCCGGCACCAGATGGATGAGACGCGGCCCCTCACGAGACCGCCGCCGACGAGCACGCCCGCTCGACCGCCCCCCAAGGCCGCGAAGGTCGCAGGCCTTAGCGCCCTCCCCATCGCCTCGAGGTGGTCTGATTATGCGGTGGCGTGAGAGGGGGAGGATAAGTGATTTCGGAGCGTTGTTTTCGTTCAGGAAACACGCCGGGAAAGAGGGGGATAAGTTTTTCTTGGCGTATGTCCCGCCTGTCGTGAAGTGTAATATAATCTCAAAATATGACTTGACGATTTAATATGTGAGACTTTAGTCATTAGTGCGATAAATGGAGCCGCGCCTTGTGCGATCGGGCCAGGAAGCGGCGGGGCGGGATCGCATGAACCGGAAGAGCTTGACGGCCGTCCTCGTCGCCTTGGGCGCCGCCGCGTCGTTCAACGCCGCCGCCCAGGACGCGCCGCATCTGAAACGGCAGGGTGAGGCCACCCAGCTGATCGTCGACGGCAGGCCCATGCTGATCCTGGGTGGCGAACTGGCCAATTCGACAGCCTCGGACCTCAAATACCTGAACGCCCAATGGCCGACGCTTAAGACCATCGGCCTGAATACCGTCGTAGCTCCGGTCGAGTGGGACCAGATCGAACCCAGCGAAGGCGTCTACGACTTCGCCCCGGTCGAGGGCCTGATCCAGCAGGCGCAGGCCAACCATATGAAGCTGGTGGTGTTGTGGTTCGGCGCCTGGAAGAATTCGATGTCCAGCTACGCGCCGCCCTACATCAAGCACGACTACAGGACCTATGCGCGGGCTCGGGACGACAAGGACGTGCCGCGCGACATTCTCAGCCCCTATGACCCCGACACCCTGAAGGCGGACCAGCGCGCGTTCGCCGCCCTGATGGCGCACATCAAGGCGTTCGACAAAAGCCACACCGTGGTCATGGTGCAGGTCGAGAACGAGATCGGCATGCTGCCGGTGGTCCGCGATTACGGCCCCCAGGCGCAGGCGGCGTTCGAAGGGTCCGTTCCCAAGGCGTTGATCGACTATCTGCGCCGGAACAAGGCGACGCTTCACCCCTATGTCCGCGACGCCTGGACCGCCAACGGCTCCAGGATCGCGGGAACCTGGTCGGAAGTCTTCGGCGACGGCGTCGAGGGCCAGCAGATCTTTCAGGCCTGGGGGTTCTCGGTCTTCGCCAATGACCTGACCAAGGCCGGCAAGGCGGCCTATGACCTGCCGATGTACGTCAATGTGGCGCTCAATCGTCCCGACCAGAAGCCGGGCCAATATCCCAGCGGCGGCCCGCTGCCGCATCTGTTCGACATCTGGAAGGCCGGCGGCCCCGCCATCGACCTGATCGGCCTGGACGCCTATTTCCCCGACTACGTCCACTGGGCCGACCAGTTCAGGCGGCCCGACAATCCGGTCTTCGTTCCGGAAGCCAATCGCGCCGGCCAGATCGACGCCGGCGGCAACGCCTTCTACACCCTGGGCGAACTGGACGGCATCGGCTTTGGCCCCTTCGCCATCGAGACCCTGGCCCATCCCGAAACCGATTCCCTGACCGACGCCTACCGGGTGCTGCGCCAGATCGCGCCGCTCGTCCTGGCCAACCAGGGCAAGGGCACGATGCGCGGTTTCAAGGCGCCGCTCAGCTACGAGGGCGTGGTGGACGAGACCCCACGCACCTTCGATCTGGGCGGCTATACGATCACCGCCTCCATGGTCGATTCCAGGACCCCCAAGGCCACTCAGACGATCGCCGCTCACGGCGGCCTGATCATCCAGACCGGCAAGGACGAGTTCCTGGTCGCCGGCCGTGGCGTGATCCTGCGTTTCGCCGACGCAGCCAAGTCCGGCGACCAGGTCGGCGTCGAGCAGATCGTCGATGGGGAGTTCGTCGATGGCCGATGGGTCGGCGGTCGCTGGCTGAACGGCGACGAAAGCGGCCAGGGCCGCTACCTGCGCCTGCCGCCGGACCGCTTCAGCATCCAGAAGCTGAAGGTCTATCGCTACCAATAGTCCGAAGGTCGCCGGGTCTGAGACGACTTCGCGCGACCTGTCCGAACGGAGCCAGCATGAAACGCCCGCGCCTTCGCTTATCGACCCAAGCCGTCGGTGTTCTCCTGGCCGTCGCGTGCGCGCTTGCTTCGAGCGCCGCCCTGGCCAACGTGCCAGGCGGCGGCGATGGCAAGGGTCCCGACGTGTCGGTCAAGGACGACGGCGACAGCCTTGTGCTCGACAACGGCGTCGTGGCGATCCGCATCGACAAGACGGACGCCTCGATCAGCCGCTTCACCTACAAGGGCCTGAACCTGTTCGAGGGCGGTCATGGCGGCGGCCGGTTCTACTGGAGCTGGAACACGCCCGCTTATGGCGGGCCGCGCGGAACCGCGACCCTGAGCGTCGATCCGGCGTCCAACCACGGCGACTATGCGGAGGTCCGGATTCACAGTCCGTGGTCGGGCCAGGCGACCGACGCGGCCATGGATGTCGACGTCTACTACAGCCTCCGGCGCGGCGCGCAGGGCTACTACGTCACCGCCAGACTGGACCACCCGGCATCATATCCCCGGACCGACGTCGGTGAATGGCGCTCCAACGCCTATGTCAGCCCGATCTTTGACTGGCTCAGCGTCGACGCCCTGCGCCAGCGAAAGATGCCGACCGTGAAGGATATGGCCGCCTCGATCCCCGTGTCGGGCGCGCCCAAGGAAGTGCGCCAACTGACCACGGGCGAGTATGCTGGTCAGTTCGAATGCAAATATTCCTACAGCGCCGACCTGGGCGACCTGAATGTCTGGGGCTGGAGCAGCACGACCAAGCGCTTGGGCATCTGGATGACCGTCCCCAGCCACGAATACTACAACGGCGGCCCCATGAAACGGGAGCTGACCGCGCACATGGACCACACGCTGCTCAACATGCTCAACGGCTCGCATTACAGCCAGGGCACGCAGCTTTCCATGGCGGCGGGCGTCTCGTTCAAGAAAACCTGGGGGCCGTACTTCGTCTACGCCAACAGCTACCGGGGCGCGGCGGACGACGCGTCGTCAAAGGTCGTCCAGGCGCTTTGGGCCGACGCCCAGGCGCAGGCGGCGGCCGAGCAGTCGGCCTGGCCCTACGGCTGGTTCAAGAGCGCCGACTACGTCCCGGAGTCCGGACGCGGCGCGGTTCGAGGGACCCTGACGGTGGACGACCGGGGCAAGCGGGCGACCAGCGCGGCGGGGGCCTGGATCGGCCTGGCGCCCGACGACCAGGGAACCGACTTCCAGCTGCAGGGCCGGACCTACCAGTTCTGGGTCAAGACCGACGCTGACGGCCGCTTCAGCATCCCGCACGTGCTGCCCGGCGCCTACCATCTCTGGGCGTTCGGCGCGGGCGCCATCGGCGCCTTCCACAAGGCCGATGTGGTGGTCCGCCCTGGCCGCGCCCTGGATCTCGGCGCCCTGCGGTGGACCCCGTCGCGAACGGCCGACACGGTCTGGGAAATCGGCGTTCCCGACCGGGACTCCAAGGAGTTCCACGACGGCGCATTCAACTACACCCAGTGGGCGACCTACGCCGCAGCCCTGGCTGACGCCGACAAGGGACTGACCTACACGGTCGGCAAGGACGACTGGCGCAAGGATTGGAACTACGCGCAGTTCGGCTCGGCCCCGTGGACGATCAGATTCTCACTGACCCAGACCCCCGCCGAGGCCGCCTCGCTGTATATCGCCCTGGCGTCCTCGGAGACCACCCTGGCGGTCAGCGTGAACGGAACGGAGGTAGGCCGCTACAAGGCTCCGCACCCCGATCACGCGCCCGTCCGCCTGGGCAGCCATGGTCCGTTCGCGGAAACCCGCATCGCCATCCCGCCCGGGGTGCTGAGGAAGGGCGCGAACACCATCGCTCTTTCGCAGGTCCTGGCGAAGGGCAAGACGGGAACCACCCAGTACGACTACCTCCGGCTAGAGGCCGCGGGCGCGGGATTGGCCGCCGGCCCGACCTAGCCGCTGGACCGCGGCGTTCAATACACCGCCGCCACCATCCGCCGTCCGACCAGGATGCTCTGGTCGTCGTACTTGTGCTTGTCCGAGCGCTTGGGCAGTTCGATCTTCGGGCGGTCGACGCGCTCGTAGGGCACCTGGGACAGGATGTGGGCGATGCCGTTGAGGCGGGCGCGCTTCTTGTCGTCCGAGCGCAGGATGTACCAGGGCGACTCCTCGCGGTCGGTGGCCGCCAGCATCTGGTCGCGGGCCCGGGAGTAGTCGTACCAGCGCGAATAGGACTCCACGTCCATCGGGCTCAGCTTCCACTGGCGCAGCGGGTCGTTGACCCGGGCGTGGAAGCGGCGGTCCTGCTCCTCCATCCCGACCTCCAGCCAGATCTTGATCAGGATGATGCCCGAGCCGACGATCCAGCGCTCGGCCGTGGGGCAGGCCTCCAGGAAGTCGCGGTGCTCGTCCTTCGAGCAGAAGCCCATCACGTATTCGACGCCGGCCCGGTTGTACCAGCTGCGGTCGAAGATCACGATCTCGCCGCCGGACGGGAAGTGCGCGATGTAGCGCTGCATGAACAGCTGGGTCTTCTCGCGCTCGCTGGGGGCGGGCAGGGCGGCCACGCGGAAGACGCGCGGGCTGACCCGCTCGGTCAGGGCCTTGATGAAGCCGCCCTTGCCGGCCGCGTCGCGGCCTTCCAGCACGACGATCACCCGGGCGCCGGTCGCCTTGACCCAGTCCTGCAGGTGGCAGAGCCGGACCTGCAGCGTCTCCAGTTCCTCCAGATAGACCTTGTCCTTCATCTTCCCGGGCTTGCCGCCGGAAGCGCCTGGGGACGTGTCCGAGGACTTGCCCCCGGCGGCGTGTTTCGCCTTGGCCATGGAAGTGCTCCTCAAGTGAAGACGTGACCGATCAGGGCGCCGGCCCAGGCGGCGACGGCCACCAGGACGACGCCGGGGGCCACCCGCAGGGCGAAGGCGCGGCCGCCGCTGGTGGCGGCCACGACGATCTTGGTGACGGTGTTGGTGGTGAAGCCGGCCAGGATGGGGATGACGACCTCCGCGGGCTGCATCCGGCCGGTGGCCGCCAGCGAGGCGATCGAGATGGCCGGGGCGTGGGTGTCGACGAAGCCGGCGACGCCCGCCGCCAGGATCGCGCCGGTCTCGCCGAAGTTGGCGCGCAGGGCGGCCGAGGCCAGCAGGACGATCGACAGGGTCGCGGCGAAGACCAGGGCGCCGGTCAGGCTGAAGGCGCTGTCCGAGGTCTGCTCGTCCGGAGGCGGCGGCGTGCGCAGGGCCGCGACGGTGAAGATCGCGCCGTAGCCGCCGGCGGCCAGGCCGGCGCCGATCAGCGGGGCGGCCATGGCCTGGAGGGCGGCGGGGCTGGTGGCGCCCACGACGACGGCCATCTGCACCACGGTGGCGACGGTGGACAGCACCGCGCCGGCGACGGCCGAGGTCATGACCTTGGGGTCCTTGGCCGCCCGCGCGCCCATCGCCCCGATCGTCGCCGAGCTGGACACGAAGCCCGAGGCCAGGCCCGAGATCGGCAGGCCGAACCGGGCGCCCAGGATCCGGGTGGCCAGGTGCCCGGCCGCGCCGATCAGCAGCACCAGCACCACCAGCCGCCAGACGGACTTGGGATTGAGCGCCGCGTACGGACCCATCTGCTGGTCGGGCAGCAGCGGCATGATCACGATCAGGGCCGCGCCCAGGATCAGGGCCGAGCGCACCTCGTCCTCGGTCAGGACCGTGCGCACGAAGTGGTGCAGGCGCTTGCGGCTGGACAGCAGCAGGGCCGCGACGATGGCCACCGCCCCGGCGGCCGAGGGGGCCTTCATGGCCAGGGCGCCGGTCAGCACCGTCAGCAGGATCGCGAACTCGGTCGTCAGGCCGGGGCCGTCCCGGTCGCGGTTGAGCCAGTAGCTCAGGCCGGCCAGGGCGGCGACGGCGACGGCCAGGACCGACAGCAGGACCACGCCGCCGCAGACGACGGCCACCGCGCCGGCCAGGGCCGCGATGGAGAATGTGCGCACGCCCGCGTCGGCCGGACCGGCGGGGTCGTCCAGGGCGCGCTCGCGTCCGGTCCCGATCAGCAGGCCCACGCCCAGGGCGACCAGAAGATTCAGCAGGGGCGCACCGGAGGCGTCTGGCAAGGCGTCTGACTCCCGAGCGCTTCCGGCCGGCTCGCCGGCGCTCGCCCGCGAGTGTTGTGCGCCGTGGCCGGATCGGACAATCCGAAAAAACCCGAAGGCCCCGCGGGGTCGAACGGCGCCGTCCGTTTCGCGGGTCCAGGCGTCCTAATTCGCGAGCTTTGCTGCTAGTTCTCACAAAGGTTGTGAATCGGCGGCTTCTGTGTCAACGTTTCTTCTCAACAAGGAATGGGGCGTTTCATGCGTATCTTCCTGTACATCGTGGCAATACTGATCTCGCTCGCCGTGACGGTGCTTCCCTGGATCCTGATCCAGCCGATCACCTTCGTCACCGTCCTGGTCTCCGTGGCGGGGCTGGCGGCGCTCGTCGTGTCGATCTGCGGACTGGTGCTGGGCTGGGGCATCAGCCTGAGGGTCGGCGGCAGCACCTGATCGCGTTTTCCCGCGTAGGCGGGGATGCAGAGCGGCCGCCGGATCGCTCCGACGGCCGTTTTGTCGGGCGCACGGCGGGGTCGTCGCCCCGCTGACGGCTCGCGAACGCCGCCCGCAGCTTGACCGCTGACAGCTCCAGGATCACGCTCGCCGTAGCCCTTGCCTTGGGGGAGGCGACGTCATGATCCTGAAATCCACGATCCGTGCGCTCTGCGTCTCGGCCGCTCTTGCGGCTGGGGCGGCCGGGGCGGCGCAAGCCCAATCCACGCCCAAGCCGGCCACGCCCAAGCCGGCCGCGTCCAATCCGGCGGCGCCCGATCCGGCCGTGCCGATGGTCCAGCGCACCGAGAAGCTGAAGCTGCAGGGGCGGCGCGGCGAGAGCCTGCTGCGGCCCGGCTACGCCGTGGGCGAGTACACCGGCTCGGCCAAGGCGGTGGGCAAGAGCGTCAAGGCCCTGGGGTCCTATTCCAAGGACAGCATGAAGGCGTCGTTCTCGGTCGCCGCGCCGGACTGGTCCGCGCCGGTCGAGGGCTCGTGCGAGGGCGGCCAAGGGCGGATCGGCCTGGGCTGGATCACCTTCGACCATGACGACCTGCTGTATGTCTGCACCTATTCGCAGGGCGGCGCGCCGCTGAAGGCGGCCATGAGCCTGGCGCTGTCGAAGGGCTCGTTCCTGGGCAATCTCAGCCAGCCGCAGCGGGCGGGCGAGATGCAGTACCAGGGGATCACCCTGCGGGCCCAGACCAAGCGCCTGGGCGGCCTTCCGTTCGGCGGCGCGGGCCGGGGCGGGGTGATGGGCTATGTGATCACCCGCGACGGCGTCGAGGTGGGCGGGGTGGACTTCAACGGCCTGGCCCCGGTCTTCTACCTGCCGCCCAAGAGCGCGCCCGACCGCGACGCGGTGGCGGTGTTCGCCCTGACCCTGTTCAATTTCCAGGATCCTGGGCGTAACCTGTAAGGCCTGTTCCGGCAGGCCTTTCCGCCGTTCACGGAAATGTTCGCGGTCACCTCAAGCGGGGCCATTGACGGCGGCGCGGCGCGGCTCAATCTGGCGACGGATCAACCCTAGCCTGCGGCCACCCCGACATCATGATTTCCCTGGCCGCCGCGACGCCGTCGCGCCGTCGATCGACGGCCCCCGCCGGGGCGGCGCGATGAGCGAACCGACGATCTTCTTCTCCGAGGTCAACGAGCGGCAGGGCATGTTCCACCGCCGGGCGTTCCTGATGGGCGGCCTGGCGGGCGCGGGCCTGCTGGCCCTGGGCGGGCGGCTGGCCCAGCTGCAGCTGATCGAGGCCCGTCGGTACCAGAAGCTGTCGGCCGGCAACCAGTTCAACTACCGCCTGGTCGCGCCGCCGCGCGGGGCGATCTACGACCGCAACGGCGTCGTGCTGGCGTCCAACCGCCCGAACTTCCGGCTGATGGTCAGCAAGGAGTCCAAGGACTTCGACGCCGGGGCCACCCTGGACGAGCTGGCCCTGCTGGTGCCCATCGACGGCACGCGCCGCGCCCGCCTGATCAAGGACATCGCCCGCGCCCCCAAGAAGGCCCCGGTGGCCGTGATGGAGGACATGACCTGGGAGGAGTTCTCGCGGGTCAACATCCGGGCCCCGGAGCTGCCCGGCGTCACGGCCGACATGGGCGAGGTGCGGGTGTATCCGTTCGGCGGCGCCTTCGCCCACGTGATCGGCTATGTCGCCAAGGTCTCGGACCGCGACCTGAAGAAGGCCGAGGCCGATCCGGGCCAGGACCAGGCCCTGCTGCACCATCCGGGCTTCCGGATCGGCAAGCTGGGGGTCGAGAAGGCGTTCGACGGGGCCTTGCGCGGCCAGGCCGGGGCCAACAAGGCCGAGGTCGACGCCCAGGGCCGCACGGTGCGCCTGGACCCCGAGGGCGACATCCCCGCCAAGGCCGGCGCCGACATCCGCCTGACCCTGGACGCCGACATCCAGAACCGGGCGCTGGAGGTGATGGGCGACGAGAGCGGGGCGATCGTGGTCATGGATTGCCGCACCGGCGACCTCCTGGCCATGGCCTCGGCCCCTAGCTTCGACGCCAACCGCTTCGTGAAGGGCCTGTCCGGTCCCGAGTACAGGGCCCTGGCCGAGTACGAGCGCAAGCCCCTGCTGGACAAGGTGATGACCGGCACCTATCCGCCGGGCTCGACCTTCAAGCCGACCGTGGCCATGGCGGCCCTGACGGCGGGCGTCGATCCGACCGAGCGGGTGCTGTGCACCGGCGGCTGGGCGTTCGGCGGCCGGGTCTGGCACTGCCACAAGAAGGGCGGCCACGGCGTGCAGGACATGCACGCGGCCATCAAGAACAGCTGCGACGTCTATTTCTACCAGATGGCCCTGCGCATCGGCCCCGACCCGATCGCCGCCGCGGCCAAGGCCTTCGGCTACGGCGGGACCTTCGACATCGGCATCCCCGGCCAGAAGAAGGGCCTGGTGGGCTCGCGGGACTGGAAGAAGACGACCTTCAAGCGCGACCCGGTCTGGCATCCCGGCGACAGCGTGCCGTACGGCATCGGCCAGGGCTACATCAACGTCAACGCCCTGCAGCTGGCGGTGATGACCGCGCGCCTGGCCAACGGCAAGAAGGCGCTGAACCCGCGCCTGGTGAAGTCGGTCGGCGGGGTCGAGCAGCCGCACGGCGACGCCGTGCCCGACCTGCCGTTCCCGCAGGAGCACCTGGAGATCGTCCGCGCCGGCATGGCGGCCGTGGCCAACGACCCGACCGGCGGCGCCTTCAAGCAGAGCCAGCTCGGCCTGGGCGACGTGAAGATGGCCGGCAAGACCGGCACGGCCCAGGTGCGCCAGTACGCGGCCGGGGCGTCGCGCAGCAACCAGGGCATCGCCTGGAAGCTGAAGGACCACAACCTGTTCATCGCCTTCGCGCCCTATGACGACCCGCGCTACGCCCTGTCGGTGATCATCGAGCACGGCGGCCAGTTCGGCTCCAGCGCCGCCGCGCCGAGGGCGCGCGAGGTGATGCGGGTGGCGCTGCTGAAGGACCCGGAGATCCGTGCGCGGATCGAGCGGCCGATGCCGCTGCCGGAGGCTCCGGAGACGGACGTTGAAGAGGGCGACGCCGGGGCGGCGGATGCGCCGATCACGGTGGATCCGGAGGGGTGAGCCCTTTCCCTTTCAACCGCTCATCCCGGCGAATGCCGGGACCCAGATCCTAGAGCTGGAGGGCTGATTGGAGGGGCTCAGCATTTTGGGCGTCAACCACACCGCCATTCCATCTGGGTCCCGGCATTCGCCGGGATGAGCGGAGTTTTGGGCGGTGATCTAGCCTTTCAGCACCCGCTCCAGCACCTCGACCACCAGCCCGTGGTCCTCCACTTGCGGCAGGCCCGAGACGGTGATCGCGCCGATGCAGCCCAGGCCCTCCAGGCTGAGCGGGAAGCCGCCGCCGTGGGCGGCGTGGTCGCGGGGCGGGAGGCCGTAGCGTTCCTCCAGGGTCTCGCCCGAGGCTTTCAGCTTCAGGCCCACGGCCAGGGTGCTGGTCGCCAGGGTTAGGACGACGTTGCGCTTGCGGCGCACCCACTCGGCGTTGTCGGGACCCGCGCCCGGCAGGGCGGCGTGGAACAGCGGGCGGCCCGGCAGGCTGATGTCGATGGCCACCGGCGCCTGGCGGGCCAGGGCGGCGTCGCGCAGGGCGGTCCCCAGCGTCCAGGCGTCGTCCAGGGTGAAGCGCGGGAAGACCAGGGCCTTCTCCTGGGCGGCGATGGCGGCCAGCAGCTCGCTATCGGTCACAGCGACAGCTCGCGGCCTTCGGCGGCGCTGCGGGCGGCCAGGTCGATCAGTTCCATCACCGCCAGGGCCTCCTCGGGCGAGGCGGGGTTGGGGCCGTGGCCCGACAGGGCGTCGCGGATGGCGGCGTAGTAGGCCAGGTAGTCGCCCGGGACGCCCTGCACCACGCGGCTGGCGGTTCCTTCGCCGTCGGGGACGGTCAGGGTCCCGGGACGCGGATCGGCGCCCCAGCCTTCGGAGCCCGGGACGACGCCGGCCTTCAGGGCGTTCTCCTGCTCGTCCAGGCCTTCCTTATGGAAGCTGGCCCTGGTCCCGTGCACGGCCATCCGCAGGCGCGAGTCGATCGTCATCTGGCTGGCGTGCAGCAGCACCCGCAGGCGCGGATAGCGCAGCACCAGGTGGAAGTAGTCGGGCGCCTGGCCGCCGTCCTTCTGGACCGCCAGGTCGGCGTAGACGGCGTCCGGTCGGCCGAACAGCTGCAGGGCCTGGTCGATCAGGTGCGGGCCCAGGTCCAGCAACACGCCCGCGCCCGGCTTCTCGCGCCAGCGGTCGCGGACCACCGGGCGGTGGCGGTCGAAATGGCTCTCGTACTGCACGATGTCGCCCAGCGTCCCGTCGGCGATCAGGGCCTTGAGGGTGAGGAAGTCGCTGTCCCAGCGCCGGTTGTGGAAGATGCTCAGCAGCTTGCCGGCCCGCTGGGCGTGCTCGGCGACGGCGCGGGCCTCGTCCAGGGTGACCGCGAACGGCTTGTCGATGACCACGGCCTTGCCGGCGTCCAGGGCCGCGTGGGCCTGGGCCGCGTGCAGCGGGTCGGGGGTGGCGATGACGATCAGGTCGATCTCGGCGTCGGCCAGGGCGGCGTCGAGGTCGGGCGCGACCTTCACGTTCGGATGGTCGGCATGGACCTTGGCCGGGTCGCTGGAGACCACGGTGTGCAGCAGCAGGCCGGGCGTGGCGGCGATCAGCGGGGCGTGGAAGACCTTGCCGACGAAGCCGTAGCCGACCAGGGCGACCTTGAAGGGGAGGGGAGAGGACATGGCCGCTTATAACCCTCTCCCATGGGGAGAGGGAGGGGCCCGCGACGAAGTCGTGGGAGGGTGAGGGGTAAAATGCTCGACGACGTGCCGGCAGGGCGTTTGCGGGAAAGCGGTAAGGGCGTAACCCCTCACCCTCCCACGTCCTGCGGACGCGGATCCCCTCTCCCTCTGAGAGAGGGCGCAAAGAAAAGCCCCCGACCTTTCGATCGGGGGCTCGTCTGTCCAGGGGCTGACGAAGACCTAGATCTTCGCCGGCTCCATCTTGGGGCTCAGCAGGTGGATGACCAGCAGGGCGACCAGATAGGCGCTGCCGGCGACGATGAAGATCGGCGTGTAGGTGCCGATCCGGTCCAGGACCTGGCCGATGTACTTGGAGAACACCATGCCGCCCACGGCGCCCAGCATGCCGCCGATGCCGACCACCGAGCCCACCGCGCCGCGCGGGAACACGTCCGACGGCAGGGTGTAGAGGTTGGCCGAGAAGCCCTGGTGGGCCGCGGTGGCGACGCCGATGATCAGGACGGCGGTCCACAGGTTGTCGACATTGGCCGCGAAGATCACGGGCATGGCCAGCAGGGCGCAGACCAGCATGGTGGTCTTGCGGGCGTTGTTGATGCTCCAGCCCATCTTCATCAGCTGCGAGGACAGCCAGCCGCCGGCCACCGAGCCGACGTCGCTCATCAGATAGATGGCGATCAGCGGCGGGCCGAAGCTCTTGAGGTCGAGGTGATAGCGCTTGCCCAGGAAGTCGGGCAGCCAGAACAGGAACATCCACCAGATCGGGTCGATCAGGAACTTGCCCAGGGCGAACGCCCAGGTCTCCTTCTTGCCCAGCAGCTTGACCCAGCCGATCTTCTCGACCGGATCGGCCGGATCCTGCTCGATGTGGGCCAGTTCGGCGGCCGACAGGCGCTTCTGCTCGCGCGGGCGGCGATAGACGATCAGCCACAGCGGCAGCCATAGCAGGCCCGCGACGCCGGTGACGATGAAGGCCATCTGCCAGCCGAAGGCGATGACGATGCCCGGCACGACCAGCGGAGTGACGATGGCGCCGATGTTGGTGCCGGCGTTGAAGATGCCGGTGGCCAGGGCGCGCTCGTTCTTGGGGAACCACTCGGCCACGGCCTTGATGCCGCCCGGGAAGCCGCCGGCCTCACCGATGCCCAGCCCCATGCGGGCGAAGGCGAAGCCGCCGAAGCTGCGCGCCAGGGCGTGGGCGATGTGGGCGCCCTGCCAGATCAGGAAGGCGATGCCGAAGCCCCAGCGGGCCCCGATCTTGTCCATGATCTTGCCCCAGGCGAGGTAAGCCACGGCGTAGGCCAGCTGGAAATAGAACACCAGGTCGGCGTAGTGGGTCTCGTCCCAGCCGAATTCCTTGCTCAGGTCGGCCTTCAGCAGGCCGATGGTCTGGCGGTCGACGTAGTTGATCACCATCGCCAGGAACAGCAGGCCGACAATGACCCACCGGTACCGGCCGATCTTCGCGGACGGAGCCGGCATCGTTGGAGCGTCCATGGACGTCACATCCTCACCCTTAGGCTTGTAGTTATTCCGACGCCCCCGCCGGTTTCCGATCGTTAGACACCTTCAGGCGAACCGGATACCGGCTCGCTCGAAGGCTACGCGTATAGAATAATCGGCCCTGAAGCACGACTTTGGCTTTAGGCCGGCACGGCCACGCAGGCGACGCTTCCGAACGGACCGAAGTCTACGCGGGAGCTCTCGCCGGCGGCAATGTCATGAATGCCGGTGCTGGCGCCGGTGGTCACCAGCATTCCCTTTTTAAGCGGTCGGCCGCGCGAGGCCACGTGGCCCAGCAGGAAGGCCAGGGCCGCCAGGGGCGAACCGGGGATCGAGGCCGCGCCGCCCTTGCCGACGGACACGCCGTCGATGAAGGTCTCGGCCGGCATGTCTTCCCAGGCGATCTCGCGCCAGTTCTCGATCACCGGGCCCAGGATCTGGCCGTCGTTGTTGCCGAAGTCCGACGCCACGATGGGCGGGCCCAGCTGGTTGATGGTGGCCAGGGGGCTGCCGGCGATCTCGATGCCGACGATCAGCTCGCCCACGTATTCGGCGGCTTCCTCGGCGGTCCATTCGGTCTTGTCGGCCGGGGCGTCCTTGCCCAGGCGGATGATGAACTCGGCCTCGACCGCGGTGAAGCCGCCGGCGATGGCGCGGAAGGGGGTGGGCTGGTCGCCCGCATCCCAGACCTTGGTCTTGAAGATGCAGCCGGCCAGGCGTTCGGCGCCCAGGCGTTCGCGGTGCTGCGGGGGCACCAGGCCCACTTTCCAGCCGACCAGCTCGTCGGGCCAGAGGTCGATCGCCAGGTCCTGGACCGCGTAGCCCTCGGCCATGGATTGGGGAAGCACGCCGCCGGGATAACCAGGAACCGACACGCCCTTCAGACGCGCCTCGACGAATTGTGGGGCGATGGACGCCGGTGCGAACACCTCGCTCTCGGCCTCGGAAACGGTCACGCCGCGAATCCTCCCTCGCGAAAACACACTACAGTCCCGTTAAACGGGCTTTGGTCGTGCATAATGGAAACCGGTGTCATTGACAATCGGTCCCGCGACACCGGTGACAATGGATTGTCATGCCCCTGTCGTAGGGATTTCATCCGGTTCCATGATCGATCATCCCAAAATCCGCCGCGCCGTCCTGGCCCTGCCCGAGGCCGAGGCGGGCGAATCCGAGGATTCGCTGAGCTTTTCGGTGCGCGGCAAAGGGCTGTCCTGGCCCTATCTGGCGCGGGCCACGCCGAAGGGGCCGCGCCAGCTGGTGCCCGGCGTCCTGGCCGTGCGCTGCCGGATGGAGAAGAAGGAGCTGCTGCTCGAGGCCGCGCCGGAGACCTTCTTCGAGGACGACCACTATCGCGGCTATCCGGCGGTGCTGGTGCGGCTGGACGCGGTCGAGACCGACGAATTGAGCGCGCTGCTTCAAGACGCCTGGCGGGTGGTCGCGCCAAAGAGCCTGGTCAAGCGTTTCGACGCGGGGGCTTAAGGAACCGCCAGCCCGTCGCGCGCCTTCATCCAGGCACGACAGGAGCCTTCCCATGGCCCAAGGACAGCTCGCCGAATACCGCCGCAAGCGCGACTTCCAGAAGACCGCCGAGCCCAGCGGCGACACCGCCGTGGCCTCCGCGCCGCACGCCCGGTTCGTGATCCAGAAGCACGACGCCACCCGCCTGCACTACGACTTCCGCCTGGAGGTGGACGGGGTGCTGAAGTCGTGGGCGGTGACCAAGGGCCCGTCGCTGGACCCGGCCGACAAGCGGCTGTCGGTCGAGGTCGAGGACCATCCGCTCGACTACGGCGACTTCGAGGGCACGATCCCCAAGGGCCAGTACGGCGGCGGCACGGTGCAGCTGTGGGACCGCGGCTACTGGTCGCCCGAGCCGGGCTTCGAGGACGTGGCCAAGGCGCTGAAGAAGGGCGAGCTGAAGTTCGTGCTGGAGGGCGAGCGCCTGCACGGCTCGTGGGTGCTGGTGCGGATGAACTGGGACCGCAACGCCAAGGACGGGAAGGGCAAGCGGTCGAACTGGCTGTTGATCAAGCACAAGGACGAGGCCGCGCGGCCGGGCGAGGGGACCTTGGTGCTGGAGGAGGACGCCTCGATCGCCTCGGGCCGGACCATGGCGCAGATCGCCGAGGGGAAGGGCCGGGGACCCAAGCCGTTCATCCTCAAGTCCAAGGGCAAGGGGGACGCCGTGTGGAAGAGCCGGACCAAGGCCGAACGCGAGGCCTTGCAGAAGGAGGCGCTGGAGACGCGGACCTTCGCCGAGCCCAAGGCTCCCGCCAAGAAGGCCGCCAAGCCCGCCGTACTGCCTGACTTCATCGAACCCCAGCTGTGCAAGTCGGTGGAGCGTCCGCCGTCGGGACCCGGCTGGGCGCACGAGATCAAGTTCGACGGCTATCGCGTGCAGCTGCGCATCGAGGACGGCCGGGCGGTGCTTCGCACCCGCAAGGGGCTGGACTGGACCGAGAAGTTCGCCGCCATCGCCGAGGCCGCCGCCGACCTGCCCGACGCCATCCTGGACGGCGAGGTCGTGGCCCTGGACGCCGCCGGCCAGCCCGACTTCGCCGGCCTGCAGGCGGCCCTGTCGGACGGCGACAGCGGCGACCTGATCTTCTTCGCCTTCGACCTGCTGGCGCAGGGCGGCGAGGACCTGCGTGGCCTGCCGCTTCGCGAGCGCAAAGCGCGGCTCAAGGCGCTGATGGGCCAGGACGAGCCGCGCCTGCGCTTCGTCGACCACTTCGAGACCGCCGGCGACGCGGTGCTGATGTCGGCCTGCAAGCTGGAGCTGGAGGGCATCATCTCCAAGCGGCTGGACGCGCCGTATCGCTCGGGCCGCAGCGAGACCTGGGTCAAGTCCAAGTGCCGGGCGGGGCACGAGGTGGTGATCGGCGGCTGGACGACGACCGGAACGGCCTTCCGCTCGCTGATCGCCGGGGTCTATCGCGACGGCAGGCTGGCCCATGTGGGCCGGATCGGCACCGGCTTCGGCCGCGACAAGGTCGCCAGGCTGCTGCCCCGGCTGAAGGCGCTGGAGACGACCAAGTCGCCGTTCGAGGGCAAGGACGCGCCGCGCAAGGCCGACAACATCCACTGGGTGAAGCCCGAGCTGGTGGCCGAGATCGAATATGCCGGCTTCACCGGCGACGGCGCGATCCGCCAGGCGGCGTTCAAGGGCCTGCGCGAGGACAAGCCCGCCGCCGAGGTCGAGGCCGAGGTCCCGGCGTCGGCCGAGACCGCCGAGCTGGCCGAACCGACGCCGCGCGCGGCCAAGGCGGCCAAGGCGTCTGCCACCGCCAAAGTCGACAGCGTCGTGCTGGGCGTGACGATCTCCAGCCCCGACAAGCCGCTGTGGCCCGACGTCGACGGCGCGCCGGCCAGCAAGATCGACCTGGCCCGCTACATGGCCGCCGTCGGCCAATGGATGCTGCCGCACGTCAAGGGCCGGCCGGCCTCGATCATCCGGGTCCCGGACGGGATTGGCGGCCAGACCTTCTTCCAGCGCCACGCCATGCGGGGCATGTCGTCCCTGATCGAGCAGGTCGACGTGAAGGGCGACAAGCAGCCCTACCTGCGGTTCGACCGGGTCGAGGCCCTGGTCGCCGCCGCCCAGATCGCCGCCGTCGAGATCCATCCCTGGAACTGCCAGCCGAACGATCCGGAGGTCGCCGGCCGGCTGGTGTTCGACCTGGACCCGGCGCCGGGCGTCACCTTCGAGGACGTCATCGCCGGGGCCCGCGAGATCCGCGACCGGCTGGAGGAGCTGGGCCTGGTCAGCTTCTGCAAGACCACCGGCGGCAAGGGGCTGCACGTGGTCACGCCGCTGTCCGACAAGGTCCCGTGGGACGCGGCCAAGGCCTTCGCCCGCGAGGTCTGCGCCCGCATGGCCGCCGACGCGCCGGACAAGTACCTGATCACCATGAGCAAGAAGGCGCGGGAGGGGCGGATCTTCCTGGACTACCTGCGCAACGACCGCACCTCGACCGCCGTCGCGCCCCTGTCGGCCCGGGCCAGGCCCGGCGGCACGGTGTCGATGCCGCTGAACTGGACCCAGGTGAAGGCGGGGCTGGACCCGAAGAAGTACACGATCCGCACCGCCCCGGACCTGATCGCCAAGAGCACGGCCTGGGAGGACTATTTCGACGCCGCCAAGCCGTTGAAGGCGGCGATCAAGCGGCTGGGGTGAACTCACCGCATTCCCAAACAGGTGTCATCCCGGAAGCCCCGCAGGGGCTGTCCGGGACGCAGGGGACTGGGTTGGCGCTTTGCGGCTCACCTGGGTCCCGGACAAGCGCTGCGCGCTTTCCGGGATGACAACGACAGTTCAGCTGGCCTGCCGCGCTTCCGCGGCCAGCTTGTCGGCCTGGCGCTCCAGGTCATCGGCCTGTTCCGGCAGGCGGTTCGACAGGTCCCGCAGCTCGGCGTCGGTCACCGTATTGCCGCGGGCGCGGTTGTCCTCGATCTGCTTGGCGCGATAGGCCGGGTCGCGCAGGCGGGCGGCTTCCTCTCGCATCTGCTGGGCGCCCTGGCGCATCTGGACGGCGCCCTGGGCCATCTGGGCGCGAGCCTTGACCATGGCGCGGGCGGCCTCGGCGCGGGCCTGTTCGCCGATCCGGCGGGCCCATTCGCCGTCGGCGCGGGCCTGCTCGGCGTTGGCCCGCGCCTGTTCCGCGTCCACACGCGCCCGCTCGGCGGCGTGGCGGGCTTCGCGGCGCGCGTCGGCCGCTTGGCGTCGGGCTTCGGCGGCGGCCGCGCGGGCCTCGGTCGCGGCCTGCTGCTCCTCGGGCGTGGCGTAGCGGAAGTAGCTGTAGCTGTAGGCGGCGCCCGCGGGAGGGGCGGGGGGCGGCGGCGGCGCGGGCGGAAGCGGCGGAAGCGGCGGTTCGGGCGCGTTCAGCGGCGGCGGAGGAGGGGGCGGAGGCGGCGGCGGAAG